>DASQHK010000839.1:0-2801 GCA_035632135.1 Bryobacterales bacterium | reverse complement strand
GGCGAGCGGCCTTGACGAACCGGACGTGTACAGGAAGCCTCACCACTCGAGATCCTGCTTGCGGGGTTGGTCGCGAGCCGGCGGTTGCCTCGTTCTTTTTTTGCACGGACGAAGCCAATCCAATCAATAGAATCAATAGCTTAGCTTGTTCGTTGCGTGCATGCCGTCGCGCGCCAGCCGGATCAGGCTTCGAAGCGGTACATCGCTTGCTGAATGGGCACACCCCGAACCTCGATGCGCTTGAGGTCGGTGGTCCCCACGCCGTGCCCCTCAGCCAGCTTGAGCGTGTTGTCGCAATGCACGAAGGGCACCGTACCCCAGCCCGCCGCCGGGTCGTAGCCCATGATGGCGGTGGCCACCGCGTCAGTCGAAACCGGGTTCGTGCCGGCAATCAGCAGCCCCGGACTCACCGGCCGGACGCCCCGGATCCACGGCCCTTCGCCGGCGGCGATAGTCTCGACGCCGTCGATGATTCCCAGATGGATGGGCCGGGCGGCCGACAGGTCGGCCACGATGCGGGGCACGCGGTAGCCCGGGTGGCGGTTGGAAGTAGGGTCGATCTCCTGCGGCGCGCTCTTCGACGGCCCGCGCTTGCCGGCGTGCAGCACCACGCCGCGGCCTTTGGTCGGCCGCTCGTTCGGCTCGTCCACGCCGGCGTCGTCGCCGTAGATCGAGGCGGGCGTGATGCCGAAGCAGTTCTTGAGCGTCAGCGTGACGCCGCAGGTGGCGTGGTTCTTGAGCTTCGCCATGCTGACCAGCACGTCGGTGTCTTCGTAGGCGTGGTTCAAATCGTAGGCGGCGAACATATAGGCGCTGCCGGGCACCTTAAAGCGGCTGTAGCGTTTGCCTTTGCCGAGCGCGTTGGTGTTCTCGAATTCCAGGTTCGCCGCCGCACTTTGCAGGCGCCGCACGCGCCAGCCAGCGTCGAGCATGTAGTCCTCGAGCAGGCCCGCCGTGGCCCAGGCGCTCTCCACCAGCCGGATGCGCCGCGCGCCGGCCCGATCGCACAAGTGCGCGAACGCCTCAATCACCAGCGGGTGCGTGTAGTGCGTCACGCCGACCGGCATGCCGTTCACGCGCAGGCCGGGCGAGCCGGTCAGATTCAGTTTGACGGTGACCGTCTTGCCCTTGACGATGCGGTCGAGACCGCCCAACTGGTCGAACATCGTGGACAGAGTTGCGGCGAGATTGTCGTCGTAAGACTTACAACGGGCGACGGCGACCGGGGCGGCCGGCGCTTCCCTGGCGGCTTTCGCCGGCAAAGCGGCGACTCCCAGCATGGCAAGCATTTCACGGCGAGTCATTTGGTTTGAGCCTCCTGTTCCAGTATTAGCGTCGCCAGCACCGACAGCTTGTTGATCTCGATCTCCGTGTCTTCCTTGGTCCGGTAAACCTCGACCTCGCGCGCGGGGCCTTCCGGAGTCAGCATTTTAGCGCTCCGCAGGTCGCCCGGGTAGCGGACGGTAATGTTCTCGACGGGGTAGCCGGAGTAATTCACGAGTTGCAACACCAGCCGGTTGCCGCCCGGCTCGGACAAAACATTCGAGAGCGTGCTGGCGACGTTGAACAGCCGCAGCCCAAAGTTGGCGTGCCAGATGGCCGAATTGATGCCCTGGTAAAGATCGTCAATCCGTCCCACGTCCTTCTCGTCCACGGTGATCTGGTCGCCGTGGAGGACGGGCGGCTTGAACTCGGGAGGGCTGGTGAGGAGGGTGTTGCCGGCGGAGCTGAATCGGCCCAGGGTCTGCTTCTGCGGGGGCGTCAGCAGGTCCGCCTCCAGGTTCAGGACCATCGTGGAGCCGCGCAGCGCGTCTTCGCTCAGCCTGGCGCGGGGCACCACGCGCACGGGCGTGCGCTTGGAGGCGATCATGTCCAGAATGCTGCCGGAGAGCAGCGCGCCGCTGTCGGCATCCTGCAGCACCGCCAGACGCCCGTGCTCGGGGAGCGCCCGCCACTCTTTGTGCGTCTCAAAGTATTGCAAGTACAATGCGATCCGCTTCCAGTCTCCGAGCGCCTTCTCGTCGCGGCGCAGCAGCCGCGTCCGGAAATCTTCGTCGAGCGAGAGCACCCATCGCGCGCCCAGGGCCGCGGCGTCGCAGATCGCGTGCAAATAGGCCTCCGCCGGCAAAACGGTCTTGGGTGGAGGGAGGTTGCCGATCCAGACCGGCGCGCTGGTGGCTGCCCGCGCGAAAAGCAAAAAGCCGGTGTTGGTGTTGATCCAGGGCGAGCCAGTCGGTCCCGCGCGGGTGGCACCGCTATCCTGCACTTGGATGCCCGGCCAAACGCCCTGGTAGGTGGCTGCGATCTCGCTCGCGGCTTCCTTCGCGTTGCTCAGCCGCATCGAGCGCCGGGGCAGCATCTCGACCACCGTCACTTTTGAGGCGGCGAGAGAGTCCTTGATGCGATCCGCCACCGAGGCGGAGAAGTCTCCTTCAAGAACGACCCCCTGGAGCTTGTTGCGAACCGCGTCGCGCGCCGCTTGGAGCGGGTCGCCGCCGGTCCGGACCACGCCGAGCGTTACCACGCCTAGGCTCGCCGCCCGCTCCGCCAGGGCAACGGACCATTGATCCCGCTCGAGCAGCAGGCAGTTGATCGGCGTTTGTTGCAGCAGATCGAGGCTTTGGGGGTTGCGGTCAATCCACCGCGCCGGCACCCAATCGGCCAAGCTGACGGTCAGCAAAAGAGCTAGCAACATGAGGTGGCTCGCCTGCCCAGCGGCTCGTAAACCTCAATTGTATCAGAGGAGTTGCGGAGCGCCGCCAGGCTTTTGCATTGAGCCGCCGCCAGCGGCTGCTCTTGCA
>DASQHK010000838.1:0-2619 GCA_035632135.1 Bryobacterales bacterium | reverse complement strand
CGAGAGGGGTGAATCGGCACCCGATTCAGTGTCGGGCCGGGCCCGGAGGGCACCCCCGGCTGGCGTAACCGTTCGGATCCAGCTTCGTCGATCGGGCCCCGAGGGCGCCCCCAGCTCTGTCCCGCCCCCCACCTTTCCACCCGAGTCACCCCGGGGTCCGAAGAGCGGCAAGCTTCTGTGCGGCAGCGGGCCCGCAGGCACGGCTTATACCGCCAGAAGCGCAAGCACCTAAACTACGGAGCGCGTTGGCCAACGCTCACTACCAGGATAACCGGGGAGGGGAAGAGCCCGGCCGAGCCGGAAAGCTAAGTGATTGGGGGGCGGGGAAACAAAAAGTCGGGAGGGGCGTGACCGCTCTGGGAACGCGCCGGCCGGGTTGCTCGGCGATTGCTTACGTTACCATCGAATGGTGGCCGATCCGAATCTGCCTGGGCCGGGTGCGATCGACCCGATACTGGTCGAGCGCGAAGCGTGCCGCGACTACGCCCGCTCATCGAAGCTGGAGTGGCTGGAGACCAACGGGGCCGGCGGCTTCGCCATGGGGACGGTGGCCGGCTCGAACACCCGCCGCTACCACGGGCTGCTCGTCGCCTCGCTGCGCCCGCCGGTGGAGCGCCACGTGCTGCTCTCGAAAGTCGAGGAGGACGTGCTGCTGGAGGGCGGCGCGTTTGCGCTCGGCGCCGCCCAATACCCGGGCGTGGTGACTCCGGCGGGCTTTCAGTTGCTGGAAAGCTTCCGCCTCGATCCGTTTCCGACCTGGACTTACGGGGCCGGCGGCGCGCGCGTCGAGAAGCGGGTCTTCCTGGTCGAAGGAAGGCAGACGGCGGTGCTCGAATATGAAGCCGACAGAGCGTGCCGCTTGCGCGTGCGTCCGTTTCTGGCGTTTCGCGACTACCACCGCCTTAGCCACGCCAACAGCGCCCTCGACGCGCGGGTCGAGGAAAACCGGCGCACGATCTCGATTCGGCCATACAGCGGGATGCCCCGGCTGAGACTGCATCACAGCGGCGCGACGTTCGAGCCGAATAGTAACTGGTACTACAATACCGAGTATCTCGTGGAGCTGGACCGCGGCCTCGACTTTCGCGAGGGCCTTTACTCGCCCGGTGCTTTCATTTTTGAGCTGCGGGCCGGCGCGACGGCCTGGCTGGTCGCGACGATCGAAGAAGGCAGCTTCGATGACGGCGCCGTACGGCAGCTTGGGCGAGACCGCCGGAACCGCGCCGGCAAGCTGCCGAAGAACACTTTGCTGGCGCGACTCTCGCTGGCCGCGGACCAGTTTCGAGCGCGCCGGGCGGACGGCAAGCCCACCATCATCGCCGGCTACCCGTGGTTCACCGACTGGGGCCGCGACGCGATGATCTCGCTCGCCGGGCTGCTCATCGTCCGGGGCTTGCTCGGCGAGGCGCGCGACGTGGTGCGCGGCTTTCTCGGCTGCCTCAACCAGGGCGTGATTCCGAACCGCTTCCCGGACGGCGCCGAGCCGCCCGAGTACAACACCGCCGACGCCACGCTGTGGATGTTCGTGGCCGTGCGCGCGTGGCGCGAGGCCGGCGGCGAGGCGCGCTTTGTTCGCGACGAATTTTATCCGGCCGGCCGCGAGATCATCGAGTGTCACCAGCGCGGCACGCACCACCACATCGGGGCCGATCCCGCCGACGGCCTGCTGGCGGCCGGCTTCCCCGGCTCGCAGCTCACCTGGATGGACGCCAAGATCGGCGACTGGGTGGTGACGCCGCGGCACGGCAAGCCGGTGGAGATCAACGCGCTGTGGTACAACGCGCTGCGCATCATGGAAGGCTGGGCGCGCGAGTTTGGAGATGCCGCCCGCGCCCGCGCGTATTCCGGGGCAGTCAGGCAGGCGAAGGCCGGCTTCGCCGCGTTCTGGAACGAAGAGCGCCAGTGCCTCTACGACGTGCTGGCGCCCGAGGGCCCCGACCCGAAGCTGCGTCCTAACCAGATTTTCGCCGTAAGCCTGCCGTTTCCACTGCTGAAAAAAGAGCGGCAGCGAGCAGTGGTGCGCGCCGTCGAGAGCCGCCTGCTGACGCCGATGGGGCTGCGGACCCTTGCGCCGGGCGAGCCGGGCTACCAGGGGCGCTGCCAGGGCAGCCAGCTCAGCCGGGATGGCGCCTATCACCAAGGCACAGTCTGGCCGTGGCTGCTGGGGCCGTTTGTGACGGCGTATCTGAGGGCCTTCGGCCGCTCGAAAAAGAACGTCGCGTATTGCCGCGGGTTGCTGGCGGGGCTGGAGCGCAATCTGCGCGAGAACTGCCTGGGAACGATTGGAGAAATTTTCGACGCCGACCCGCCGCACCGAGCCTGCGGCGCTCCCGCGCAGGCGTGGAGCGTGGCCGAGATGCTGCGTGCGCTGGACGAACTGGGCCGCTGACTTACGCCACCATCTTTTGGAACCACAGCCGCCGCGCGGTCTCGCCGAGGATCGCCTGGCGCGCTTCGTCTTTGAGCGGCAGGTCGTGGGTGAAGATGCGCAGGCCCTGGGCGTAGGTGACGCGCGGGGTCCACAGCTCGCAGGGGAAGTCGCTGCCCCACACGCAGCGCTGGGGGCCGAACGCCTCGATCACTTGCAGGCAGGTCTGGTGCATGTCGCGGCAGGGGTAG
>DASQHK010000837.1:0-10703 GCA_035632135.1 Bryobacterales bacterium | reverse complement strand
CGTCTCCGGCTTCCCCGATCTGCTCACGCGCGAGGTGGACGGCACGGAGTTTCTGGCTTCCTGCCAGGCGATGGCGGACGCGGCTGCCTACTGCCGCGCCGGCGGCGGACCCGCGCTGGTTCACGCCCGCGTGACCAGGCCCTATTCCCATTCCCTCTCCGACGACGAGCGGCTTTACAAGCCGGAGGAAGAGCGACGCGCCGAGGCCGAGCGCGATCCGGTCGAAAAGTTTGGCGAGTGGCTCGTCTCCGAAGGCATCCTGGACCACCACGGTCTTTCCATCCTGCAGCACGACGCCGAAGCCGCGATCCAGGAAGCGGTCGATCGCGCGCTCCAGGCGCCGCCGCCAGCCCGCGGGTCTTGGAAAAAATTCCTGTATTCGCCAGAGGTAGACCCCACCTCCGAAGCTTTCTCCCGCGAGCCGGAGTTCGCGGGCGAATCGAAGACCATGGTTGACCTGCTTAACGCCTGCCTGCGGGACGAAATGCGCCTCGACCCGCGCATCCTTGTTTTCGGCGAGGACGTGGCCGACTGCACCCGCGCCTGCAACCTCGCCAAGGTGAAGGGCAAGGGCGGCGTCTTCAAGGTGACCGGCGGCTTGCAGCGCGAGTTCGGCAAAGACCGCGTGTTCAATACCCCGCTGGCCGAGGCGGCCATCATCGGCCGCGCTATCGGCGCCGCCACGCGCGGGTTGAAGCCGGTGGTCGAGATCCAGTTCTTCGATTACATCTGGCCGGCCATGATGCAGATTCGCAACGAGCTGGCGACGCTGCGCTGGCGCTCCCACAACGGGTTTTGCTGCCCTGTTGTCGTGCGAGTGCCTATTGGCGGCTACCTCGGCGGCGGGGCCGTCTACCACAGCCAGTCCGGCGAGGTCGAGTTCACCCACATCCCCGGCTTGCGCGTCGTGTTTCCATCCAACGCGCTCGATGCGAACGGCCTGCTCCGCACCGCTATCCGCTGCGACGACCCGGTGCTGTTCCTGGAACACAAGCGCCTCTACCGGGAGCCCTACAACCGCTCCCCCTATCCCGGCCCCGACTTCCTGATTCCCTTCGGCCGCGCCAACAGGATCAAGTCCGGCGACCACGTCACCATCGTCACCTACGGCGCGCTGGTGCACCGCTCGCTGCAGGCGGCGCTCAAGATCGAAAAGACGCGCGGCGTCTCGATCGAGATTCTCGACCTGCGCACGCTCAACCCTTACGATTGGGAAGCCATCGCCGCCTCGGTGCGCAAGACCTCCCGCGTGCTCATCGCCCATGAAGACTGTCTGTCGTGGGGGTACGGGGCCGAAATCGCGGCGCGCATCGCCGGCGAGCTGTTCGGCGACCTCGACGCTCCGGTCGCCCGCGTCGGCGCCCAGGACGCCTGGATCGGCTACCACCCGCAGCTCGAAGACGAAATCCTGCCGCAAACATCGGACGTCGAGCGCGCCCTCCAGCGTTTGCTTGAATGGTAGAGGCCGCTTCGCGCCCGATTGGACGGCTCTCTGCCGCGCCCCCATTGCTATAATCACAGCAATATCGCCATGAAACCCGACACCATTGCCGTTCACGCCGGGGACCGCAAAAAAAGCGGCTCCTTCGTTCCCGTCACCACCCCGATCCACAGCGCGGTCAGCTTTTTCTATCCCGAGATGGAGACGCTCGACCGCGTCTTTGGCGGCGAAATTCCCGGCCAGAACTACTCGCGCTACAACAACCCTACTACCAATGCCCTCGAGGAGCAGATCGCCGCCCTCGAGAACGGCGAGTTTGCGATCGCCGCCTCTTCCGGCATGGCGGCGCTGCACCTGGCGCTGCTCGCCGCGCTCGCCGACCGCCGCAAGTCCGTCATCGCCGGCCCAGTGCTCTACGGCGCGACCATCCGCCTGCTCACCGAGATCCTCGAGCCCACCGGCGTGGTGGTGAACTTCGCGGACCCCAACAACCCGGCGGCGTTCGAAGCGGCTGTAGCCGAGCACAGGCCCGGCTGCGTGCTCATCGAGACCATCGCCAACCCCATGCTGCGCGTCGCCCCCATCGACACCGTGGTCGAAATCGCCCGGCGCCACGGCGCGCTCGTCGTGGTCGATTCCACTTTCGCCACGCCGCTGCTGGTGCGGCCGCTCGAGTTGGGCGCCGACATCGTCGTGCACAGCCTCACCAAGTACCTGTCCGGCCACGGCGACGTGCTGGGCGGCGTGCTGGTTACCCGCGAGGAATTCCGCCGGACGCTGCAAGCGATTTCGCGCACCGTGGGCGGCGTGCTGGGGCCGTTTGAAGCCTATCTCGCCATGCGCGGGGCCAAGACCTTTGTGTTGCGGATGTCGCGCCAGTGCGCCAACGCCTGCCGCGTCGCCACCTGGCTCGCCGCGCATCCCCGCATCGAGCGCGTCCACTTCCCCGGCGACCCGCGCCACCCCGACGCCGCCGTGGTGCGCCGCCTGTTTCCGCCCAATCTCTACGGCGCCATGGTCAGCTTCGAGGTGAAGGACGCCGGCAAGGAACAGGTCTTCCGCCTGGTCGATGCGCTCAAGATGATCGTCCCCGCCACCAGCCTCGGCGACGTTCACTCCATGATTCTTTATCCGTCGATGAGTTCCCACCGCGACATCTCGCCGAAGCACCGCCAGCGCATGGGTATTACCGAGGGGTTCTTGCGGCTGTCGGTGGGAATCGAGGCTCCCGAAGATATTATCGAGGACTTGCAGCAGGCCCTGGAGCAGTCCTGAGAGATTGCCGCTGGCCCTTGCGCGCGCGTTCTTCTACTTCCGCGGGAACTGCTGATCCAGAGCCAGATTCAACTTCAGTACGTTGACACGCGGCTCCCCGAGCAGTCCGAGAGTCGGGCCTTCGGTGAACTGAGTGACCAACTGGCTCACCTGGTTCGTCGAGACGCCGCGAGCCTTGGCGACGCGCGGGGCCTGGGCCTGAGCGGAGTCGGGGCTGATGTGCGGGTCGAGGCCGCTGGCTGACGCCGTCAGCAGATCGGCCGGTATCGGCCCTTGATAGTCCGGGTTCTCCTTGCGGAACTTCTCGACGGAGGCCTTGACGCGGTCGATCAGCTTCTGATTCGTGGGCCCGTAGTTTGAGGCGCCGGAGGACGTCGCGTCATACCCGTCCGAGCCGGCCGCGGACGGCCGGGGCTGGAAGTAGTCTGGCCTGGTGAATGTCTGTCCGATCAGTTCCGAGCCGATCACCTTGTCCCCTGCCATGACGAGGCTCCCGTTGGCCTGATGGGGAAAGGCTACCTGGCAGATCCCGGTGATGGCGAGCGGGTATACGACGCCGAACAGAACAGTCACGAAAAGATTGATTCGAAGCCCCGGTGAGATTTGTCCCCACATTTCTGTTTCCCCCTACGCGAGATGAAGCAGCGCGAGCAGTTGATCGATCGCCCAAATGCCTGGGAACGGCGCGATAATCCCGCCGATGCCGTAGATCAGCAGATTCCGCCGCAGCAAGTCGGCCGCACCGAGCGGCCGGTATTTCACGCCCCGCAGCGCGAGCGGCACCAGCGCAATCAGGATCAGAGCGTTGAAGATCACGGCTGCGAGCACGGCGCTCTGTGGCGTGTGCAGCCCCATGATGTTGAGCCTAGCGAGCGCCGGATAGGTCGTCATGAACATCGCGGGAATGATGGCGAAGTACTTCGCCACGTCGTTGGCGATCGAGAACGTGGTGAGTGCGCCACGGGTGATCAGCAACTGCTTTCCTATCGCCACGATTTCAATGAGCTTGGTGGGGTTGCTGTCCAGGTCGACCATGTTGCCGGCTTCCTTCGCGGCCATGGTGCCGGTGTTCATAGCTACCCCGACATCAGCTTGCGCCAGCGCGGGCGCGTCGTTGGTGCCGTCGCCCGTCATCGCGACGAGCCGGCCGGCGGCCTGTTCTTTCTTGATGTATTCGAGCTTGTCTTTCGGCGTGGCCTGGGCCAGGAAGTCATCCACCCCGGCTTCCGCGGCGATCGCTGCTGCCGTGAGGGGGTTGTCCCCGGTGATCATCACACTGCGAATGCCCATGCGGCGGAGCTGGGCGATCCGCTCTTTCATGCCGCCCTTTACGATGTCCTTCAGGTGGATGATGCCCAGCAGCCGCCTTCCATCACACACCGCGAGCGGCGTCCCGCCTTTCCGTGAAATGCGATCACTCATCTCCTGGAAATCGCAGGGGACCTCGCCGCCATGCTCGGTGACGAACTTGCAGATTGCATCGGTCGCACCCTTGCGAAGGTGACGCCCCTCGAAATCGACCCCGCTCATGCGCGTATACGCCGAGAAGGGAATAAAGCTGGCCTCACTTTCCGGAATGTGGCGTCCTCGCAGGCCGTACTTTTCCTTGGCAAGCACGACGATGGACCGGCCTTCGGGTGTTTCGTCGGCGAGGCTCGACAACTGTGCGGCGTCGGCAAGCTCCTCCGCAGTGACTCCCTCGATCGCCAGGAATTCCACCGCCTGCCGGTTGCCCAAGGTGATAGTGCCGGTTTTGTCCAGCAGCAACGAATTGACGTCGCCTGCTGCTTCCACCGCTTTGCCGCTCATCGCCAGCACGCTGTGCTGCATGACGCGATCCATTCCGGCGATGCCGATCGCCGAAAGCAGGCCGCCGATTGTTGTGGGGATCAGGCATACGAGCAACGAAACCAGAACGGCCACGCTCGGAACCGTCCCCGCGCCGGCCTGGGCGACGCTGAACACGGCGTAGGGCTGCAGCGTGACAACAGCAAGCAGAAAGATCAACGTCAGCCCTGCGATCAGAATGTTCAGCGCAAGCTCGTTCGGAGTCTTTTGGCGTTGCGCGCCTTCGACCAGCGCGATCATGCGATCGAGGAACGTCTCGCCGGGATTCGAGGTGATCCGGATCTTGATTTGGTCCGACAACACTTTGGTCCCGCCGGTTACAGCGCTCCGATCGCCGCCGGATTCGCGGATAACCGGCGCGCTCTCTCCGGTGATCACCGATTCGTCCACCGTCGCGATGCCCTCGATCACCTCGCCGTCCCCGGGGATCAGATCGCCGGCGTCGCAGATGACGACGTCGCCGCACCGCAGAGCGGCGCCCGGTACTTGTTCGATTTTACCCCCCGCGATCAGCCGCTTTGCCAGCACGTCGGCCTTGCTCTTGCGAAGCGTATCCGCTTGCGCCTTCCCGCGCGCTTCGGCCATGGCCTCGGCGAAGTTGGCAAACAGAACGGTAAACCAAAGCCACAGTGCGATCTGCAACTGGAAGCCGGTTCTACCGGCGCCGGTGAACAGATCGCGAAGAAGGAACGCGGTAGTCAGCGCCGCGCCCACCTCTACCACGAACATGACCGGATTCTTCAGCAACGTGATCGGGTTCAGTTTCGCGAAAGATGCCCGGGTGGCCCGGCGAACGATTTCGGGCTCAAAGAGCGGGCGAGCCCGGGACAGCTTCCGGGGCAGAAGAGAGGTGCTATCCTCCTGATTCTGTGCCGGCGGTGGCGGTGCAACCGAGGTGGACATGACTAACTCCCGAGCGGAAACAGAACCATGGAAAAAAGCTTGCCGCTATGCATCAGGTAGTGCTCGATGATCGGTCCCAGCGAAACCGCCGGGAAATACGTAAGTACGGCAATGATGATCACGGTGCCAACGAGCAATCCAACGAACAGCGGACCATGCGTGGGGAAGGTGCCGCTGGTGACCGGAACCTTCCTCTTGGCCGCCAGACTGCCCGCGGCGGCGAGGATCGGGATCAGGAACAGAAAACGCCCGAGAAGCATCGCGGCTCCCATCGTCAGGTTCCACCACGGCGTGTTGGTGTTGATGCCCATGAAGGCGCTGCCGTTGTTTCCGGTCGCGCTGGTGTAAGCGTAGAGGATTTCGCTTAATCCGTGCGGGCCGCTGTTGTTCAGGTTGGCAATGGCGGGGCCCGGAGGATTCCAGTAGCCCTTAGCAGGGAACTTGATCTGTGAGCTGATGGCGCTGAAGACCAGAATGCTGGCCGAGGTGATGATGACCGCCAGCATGGCCATCTTGACCTCCTTCTGCTCGAGCTTCTTGCCGAGGTACTCGGGAGTGCGGCCCACCATCAGGCCGGCGATGAAGACTGCGATGATGCAGTAGATCAGGATACCGTAGAGGCCGGCGCCCGCGCCGCCGAAGATGACGATGTCCGTCATCATGTTCAGCATGGGCACCAGACCGGCAATCGGCAGGAAACTGTCGTGCATCGAGTTGACTGCGCCGCAACTGGTATCAGTTGTCACCGTGGCCCACAGGGCGGAGTTCACGACTCCAAAGCGAACCTCTTTCCCTTCCATGTTGCCGCCGGCCTGGCCCGAGGTTGCGGCAGTCTGAATTCCGAGTTTGGCCAGAATCGGATTCCCGGACTGCTCGAATCCGTAACAGACGAAGACGCCGATCAGAAACATGATCGAGAATGCCGCGAAAATGGCCCACCCCTGGCGCTGGTCTCCGACCATTCGCCCAAACGTGTACGTCAAAGCTGCGGAAATAACTAAGAGCAGCCACATCTCGAATAGATCAGTGAGCGGCGTCGGGTTTTCGAAGGGGTGGGAGGAGTTAGCGTTGAAAAACCCCCCGCCGTTTGTGCCAAGCTCTTTGATGGCTTCCTGGGATGCCACCGGGCCCTGCGCGATGGTTTGCTTCGCGCCCTCCACGGTGGTCACGGTTGTGTAAGGCTTCAGATTCTGAGTCACGCCTTGCCAGCACAGGAATAACGCGCCGGCGAGCGAGATCGGAAGCAGCACGTAGATGCTTGCCCGCGTGACGTCAACCCAGAAGTTGCCGATGGTCCTGCTCTCGCGCCAGGCGAAACCCCGCACGACCGCGATGGCGACGGCGATGCCCGCAGCCGCCGAAGCGAAGTTCTGAACCGTTAGAGCAGCCATTTGAACAAAGTAGCTGAGAGTAGACTCGCCGCCGTACGATTGCCAGTTCGTGTTGGTCACAAAGCTTGCCGCGGTGTTGAAGGCGAGGTCAGGAGTGACATTGCTGGCATTGAAGTGCTGCGGGTTGAAGGGCAGGATTCCCTGGAGGCGCTGCAGAAGGTAGACCAGCACGAATCCAAAAATGCTGAAGCTCAGCAGCGACGCCGTGTACTGGGTCCAGCGCTGCTCAACGTCTTCACGCACGCCGGCAACCTTGTAGGTGAGCACTTCCAGCCATCGCAGGGCGGGATGCATAAATGTGCGCTGACCTTCGAACACGCGCGCCATATAGGCGCCCAGCGGCTTCGTGCACAGGAGTATCAGCCCGAAGAACAGCGCAATCTGCAAGACTCCTTGGCTAGTCATCGTTTCCTCTCAGAAGCGCTCCGGCCGCAACAAGGCGTACGCCAGATAAATAAACAGCCCTAGCGATGTGATGCCGGCGATAACATAGTCCATTTGCTTCTCCTTTAGCAGGCTACTGAAAAAGTCCAAATGCCGTTTGCTAACGCGGCCGTGAAAACAATTGCCGGTCGCGAATGAAAAGGATAGATTCCATTGGCGTCCATTCGCGTGCATGCGCGGCCAACCTGTTTTCTTCACAAGCCCTAACGCGCGCGGCTCGGAATCGGCTTCACGGGTTCTCAACCGCGAACCCTCTTTCAGCAGCCTGCTAGAGCTTGTCGCAGAGTCTGGTGAAGGCCCAGCAGGCGACCAGAAAGATGGAACCCGCGGCGACATAGAACAGGTCGAGCATCCGAGATCACGCTCCTTCCATGAAAATCACTTCGTGGCCGGCGCGGCGCAGCCGCTTGGCCAGCTTCTCCTCCGGCGTCCGCCACCATCTTCTTCGGCCGCCAAGCACAACAACCGAATGCGGCTTTAGCACCATGAGCAGCAGTTCCAATCGCTCGCGGCAAAGATAGATGTGGACCCTGGTCTCCACCGGGCTTTCGAGCGCAATGGAGCGAAACCGCCTCTCGTTGAAGTCGAGCAGCACTGGCGGACTCTCGAGCGGCAGGGGATACGGAACGCACTGCGGGACCACGAGGGTAATCCGAGCGCCCAGGGGACTGGCAAGAGCGCCGGCCTTTTTCAAAGCGACAAGGGTTGATTCAACAGAAGTGAAAACGACGGCGATGTTCAATCCGGACTCGTCTTCGCCGGCGAGTGACTCTCCAGGATGCCCGGTTGCCGGAGCCAGGATTTTTTCCAAGGCGAGTGTCATCTCTTTCGGCGTTCCCATGTTCCAGCGTATGGGGAGAGGCGTGAAGAAGTCATGGAGAAGCCGTGAAAAATCTATAAAGGCTCGGGCAGCCCGTTGAAGCGGTAGCCGACCCAGGGCTCCGTTGTAATGTATTCCGGATGTTCTGGACGCAATTCGACCTTCTTCCGCAGGCTCTTGATAAAGACGCGAAGGTAATCGACCTGGTCGCCATAATCGGGCCCCCATACCGCCTGCAGCAGTTCGCGATGTGACACTGCTTCGTTCGCGTGTTGCGTCAGATATCGAAGGAGGTCCAATTCCTTTGGGGTCAGGTGGGCGGTGGCGCCTCCGCTCGTCACCGTCCGCGCGGCGAAGTCGATCACGAGCTGGCCAACGTGAACTCTGACGGCCGATGATTGCGCGGCCGGTACTCGCCGGAGGGCGGCTCGTATCCGGGCCAGAAGCTCCGGGGTGCTGAACGGCTTGGTCACAAAATCGTCCGCCCCGGCATCCAGGGCCTCGACTTTGTCCGCCTCAGAGTCCCGGACTGTCAGCATGATGATCGCGATGTTCTTGTCGGCCCTCATGGCCCTGCACGCACCCAGGCCGCCCATTCCAGGCATGTTGATATCGAGGAGCACCAGATCTGGACGGAACTCCCGCAGCTTCTCGAGGCCCTCCTCTCCGGTCTTGGCATCCTCGACTTCGAATCCGGCGCCCGTCAATGTCGTGCGCATAAAACGCCGGATTCGAGGCTCGTCGTCAACGACGAGGATGCGGCCCGCGCTCAACTCCGCTCTCCTTTGTGTTCCGCAGGCAGGGTCAGCCGAAACGTAGTCTCGCCCGGGCGGCTCGTCAGGGTCAGGCCTCCATGATGGGCTTCGACAATGCTGGAGGCGATGCTCAGACCGAGACCGGAACCTGGTACCTGGCGCTGCACCGCAGGACTTCTGTAGAACCTTTCGAAGACGCGCCTCTGCTCCTGGACCGGTATCCCGTTGCCATGATCAGTGATCTCGACGACGATTGTGCCGTCACTCTCCTCTACCCGGACCGTGACCGGCGTCCCCGGAGGGGAATACTTCAGGGCGTTGTCGAGAAGCTGCTTGATCGCCAGCTTCACCAATCGCCGATCAACCCCAATGGGGGGCAGTTGGCCAGGGCACACGACTTCGATCGGCCGGTCTTCGATTTGGGATTGCATGGAAGCAACCACCTCGCGCGCAATCTCGCCAACCTGTGAAGACTCCAGGTGAACTTCGATACGGCTGATGTCCAGGCGCGCCATTTCGACGGCGTTGTCGATCAGCTCCCTCAGATGCTCTGCCTCCTCGTCCGCCATCTTGAGCATTTCCGTCCTGCTTTCGGCCGGCTGGTCCGGGCTGGCCAGGAGAGATGTCGTGGCGCCCTTGATCAGCGTCAGGGGCGTCTTGAACTCATGGGCCATGGCATCGATGAGCGTCGTACGGAGCTGCTCGCTTTGGCGCGCGACTTCGACTTGACGCGCCAGGTCCTGCGACCTTGCTCGCTCCAGGCCAACGGCGACCAGATTGGAGATTCCCTGGAGCACGGAATCCGGCATCCCCGCGCCTTGGAGCGCGAGGCTCGCGATCGGCTCCGAGCCGAGCCGGACGGCTGTTATGATCCGATTCCGCTGCGGGTCGGAGAACGACGTGCCATTGAGCGCTGCGTCCCGAAGCTGATCATCCAGGCCCTCGAACTCGGACGGGCCAGCCCGATAGAACTCTCCCGTGCGACGCTCGTACAGGACTACCGCGCTCGGCTCGAAAATCTCCTGCAGTTTGCGGGCCAGTTGTTTCGGGAACGGCTCCTCGGTGCTGTCAATCAGGAGAATGGCGCGGCTGAACGTGTACAGGCGTTCCACGTCCTGGTGCCGCTCGATGGCGTCGAGAGCTGTTCGCTTCGCTTTGGCCGAGAGCCGGCTCGCTATCAGAGCTGTCGTAAGAAAACTGAACAGAGCGACCCAGTTCTGCGGATCAGCGATGGTAAACGTTCCGACCGGCGGCAGAAAGAAGAAGTTGAAGGTGAGCGTCGCCGCGACTGAGGCGAGCGAGGCCTCCAGAAACCCCCAGGTACTCGCCAGGATGAGGACCAGCAGCAGGTACGCGAACCCCACGGTTGTGGCGTTGACGGGGATTACGCTGCGTGCGGCGAACGTCACGACCGCTACTCCGCCGAAAGCCATCAGCAGCCGTAGTGCGCGCCGCCTCACTGTTCCGCATCACCTCCGGCTCATATTTTAGAAGGTCGAGGGTCCGCGAGGCCGGCCAAAAGTGCCCGGATTCCGATCGAGATACATACGTTGGTCGGGGCGAGAGGATTTGAACCTCCGACCCCCTGCGCCCAAGGCAGGTGCGCTACCGGGCTGCGCCACGCCCCGACTGTGGTTGCTCTTTTCATTCCTCGCCGTCTTCGGGTCACCCCTTGACAGCCTCGTGTATGCAGTGTAAGCTGACAGTAGTTATGAAAAAGACTCTCGGCGACAAACTTCGAGATCTGAGGGATGCAAGAGATCTTTCGCTCCGCGAGTTGGCCAGACAACTAGGCGATGTCACGGCCGCGCACTTGCCCGACATCG
>DASQHK010000836.1:0-9654 GCA_035632135.1 Bryobacterales bacterium | reverse complement strand
GTGTTCAGCGAGGTGTCGAACCAATGGGTGAGCGTGGGGTCGGAAACGGCACCGCTTCCCAGGCGGTTCGGACGGCTGCCACCCGCGTTGGCCACCGAATTGGCGAGCGTCGGCGTGAACGGCAGGCCGGTTTGCTTGGTCAGGATCAGGTTCGTCTGCCAGTTGCCGAGCGCCGTGTTCGCCCAGGATTGCCCGAAGTGGAACCGCTTGCCCTGCCCCACCGGCAGATCGTAGATCAGCGTCTGCGTGTAGCGCTGCTGCAGATCGAAGGAGCTGTTGCCGCGGTCCAGCGACCGGTAGCGCGTGTCCTGCGGGATAGGCCCGTCGCCGCCGCCGCCCTCTTGCAGCGGGACGTCGTCAATCGAGTGCGCCCAGGTGTACGCGGTCAGGAAGCTCAGGCCGTTCGAGAAGCGCTTCTCGGCGGTGATCTGCAGCGAGTGGTAATTGGAATTGCCGTCGGTGGCGCAAATCGTGTCGCCCACGACCCCGGGCGCGAGGAGGTAGAGCGGCATGCGCGGGCCGGGCGCGCCGGGGCCGGGAACCGGCTGATTGTAGTTGTAATTCACATCCAGGTCGCGGCCCAGGTTGCCGAGATAAAACGCTTTGACCACGATGTTCCACGCCGGTAGCTCCTGCTCCACGCCGAAGTTGAACTGCTGCGCGTAGGCGTTCTTGAAATTGAATGGCACGGTCAGAAAGCCGCCCACGGGATTGTTGGAAACGGTCGCGAAAGCCGTTGATGGGACCGGCGGAAGGCCTTCCTGCACCCGCTTGTAGGAAGACGAAAACTCGTTGATCGAAAGCGAATCGACGGCGGCGAAGGGCAGATAGCGGTGCATGCGGTAGAGGCCGCCGCCGGTGCCGGCGGCGTTGTAGAAGATGCCGAAGCCGCCGCGCAGCACCGTGTTACGCCGCAACTGGTAGGCGAAGCCGAAGCGCGGGGCAAACAGCTTCCACTGCGTCTCAATGCCCACGTGCCGGCCGGAATTATAGGTTGCGATCAGCACCTTGCCTGTGTACACGTCCAGATTCATCATGCGGTTGGCCACCTCGACCGGCGGCGGCAGAAATTCGTAGCGCAGGCCGAGATTCAGCGTCAGCCGGCTTGTCACTTTCCAATCGTCGGCGACGTAGCTGCCCAGCTCGAGCACGCGATAGCCGGCCCAGGCCAACTGGAGGTCCTGGGTCAGCCCGTTGTAGGCGCCCAGCAGGAAAGCCGCCATGCCGTCGCCGGTGTTGGCCGCGCTGTTCGGGTTATCCATAAAGGTGGGGCCGAAAGAGAAGTTCCCGTTGCCCTGGTTCATCTGGAAATCGACGATCTGGCGCCGGACCACGTTCACGCCGAAACGGATGGTGTGGTTGCCCCGGATGTTGGTGAAGTTCACAAAGGGGTTGAACGTGTTTTCGAGGCGAATGGTCGGAATCGACGCCGGGCCGCCGATGCCGGTGTAGCCGGAGATGGCGAAGATCGGCACGCCGTTGGCTTGCGGCAACTGGTTCGAAAACGGCACGCCCAGTTGCGTGCCCAGCCCCGGCCCGGTGGATGGCGCCGTCGTATCAATGTTGTGCAGGTCGAAACGCGAATATCCCATGCGAGCGTCGACCAAAAAGGTGGGACTGAAGACGTGCGTGAGGGCGATCACGGCGTTGTAGGAGTTGAGCGGCGCCTGGCCGGCGTAGGTATTGCTGTTTCCTAAGCTGAGCGGCGTGGACAGTCCGGGAACGTTGCGCAGGCCGAAGGTGGAAGGCGTCAGCGTGAGCGTGTCCTGCTTGGAGAAGCGGCCGAAAATCGTATCCTTGGGGCCCCAATTCCAGTCCACGCGCGCGTCGCCCTGGTCGTAGTTCTGCACCAGCACCGGGTTGGTGAACTGGTTGGCGGAGAGCCCGGGCACAGTCGGCAGCGGGTAAGCCTGAATGAGACGCGAGGTGACCGAATCAAAACGGCTGGCGGGAATCATGTTGCCCTGAAACTGCTGGCGCGTGTAGCCGCTGGCGGTTCCGGGCGTAGCGGCGAGGGTGGCGGGATCGAAGATGGGCCGCACGGCGCTGAAATCACCCTGCCGCTCCGCCACCGTCGGGACCGTATTCACCGACGTGTTCGTCCCCTGCTGCTTGCGAAAGCCTTCGTAGTCGCTGAAGAAGAAAATCTTGTTGTGAATGACCGGGCCGCCCAGGCTCGCGCCGAACTGGTTTTGATGGAAAGGTGGCTGCAGGGCCGAGCCCTTCGCGTTGAAGAAGTTGCGCGCGTCCAGATCGTTGTTGCGGACAAATTCGTAGGCGCTGCCGTGGAAATTGTTGCTGCCGCTCTTGGTGATGACATTGACCGTGGCGCCGGAGCTGCGCCCCTGCTCGGCTCCGAACAGGTTGGTCTGCATCTTGAATTCCTGGATGTCTTCCACGGTGGGGCGGAGCGTGATGAGGGCGTTGCGGCGGAAGTTGTCGTCGGTGCCGTCGAGCAGGAAGTTGTTGGACATTTCGCGGTTGCCGTTCACCATCAGCTCGGCGCCGGGCCGCGTGTCATCGGGGCGCGTGCCGCCGCCGATGGTGCCGGAGGGTCCGTAGCCAACGCCGATCGCGCCGGGGCTGAGGATGGCGAGCTGGGCGAAGTTGCGGCCGTTGAGCGGCAGGTCGCTCACCGCTTTAGTCTCGATCACCTGCCCGACCGCCGATGTGCTCGATTCGAGCAGCGGCGCCGCGGCCTGCACCTCCACCGTTTCCGTCACCGCGCCGAGCTGCAGCGCGAAGTCGATCCGCGCGACCTGGTTGACCTCCAGCCGGATGCCGTCCTGCGTCACCTGCTTGAAGCCTTCCTTTTGCACCGTGATGTTGTAATTGCCAGGCGTCAGGGTGGGGAACTCATAGCGGCCCGATTCATTCGACATGCCTTCGCGCTGGGTTCCGGTATCGACCCGGATGATCGTCACTTTCGCGCCGGGAATGACTGCGCCGCTCGCGTCGGTGACCGTGCCCGTCAGGCCCGCTGTGATCTGAGCGAACGCGCTCGCAGCACAGACTGCCAGCAGAAGCGCCGCGGTCCCGCAAAAAGACAAAAATCCTTTTCTCATTGCGACCCTCTCAAAAACTCATCCACGTTGAGCCATTATGGCACAGCTATCCGGTGAGCGCGCACCAAGGCGGCGCGGGCGATTGGCGGCGGAGCGGCGTGAGGCAGGGCCGCGAGCGGCGCATTTGTCGCGGCGTCTCGCAGTGACCGGGCGGTCAGTTGTGGCACAGCTTGCAGGCGGTTTCTTTGGGGTAGAGCAGGTTGGCCTTCGCCGTGGAGCCGTGGGCGTTGTGGCACATGCCGCACTCGGCAAGGCGGGCGGCGTCGTGCGTGTGCACTTTGACGAATCTGTCTTGCTGATGACAATCGAAGCAGCCGCCCTTGAAGCGGAAGCGGCCACGGCGGCTGATCTCGTGGCACTGCGTGCACTTCACTCCCTCGATCGGCGGGTGCTGGTGGAACGGTTGGAAGCCGGCGGGAGGATTTGGGCCGACGAAGAACTTGACTTGCGCGCGGCCATCCGGCCAGATGAGGGCGAGGGTGTGCGCGCCGGGCGCGGCCGGCACGACGCCGTGAAAGACGCTGGGGAACGGCTGCTCGAGTGTGAGCGGCTTGCCGTCGAGCTCGAGTTTCCCCGCGGGAGCGGTGGCGATCACGTCGACGGGGCCGGCCTCGAGCGCCGCTCCCTCCACCGGCCGCATGATCTTGCCGGCTTCCTCGGCCGCCGGGGCGAGCGCGCAGAGCAGCGCGACGACAGCTCCGAGCCGAATAACGCGCGCCATCATCCCTTTCGGAGGCGGACGAAAGAGCGGTCGATCTGGGAAATATTGCCAGCGCCGGCCATGCCCATGTCGAGGGCCAGCTCGGCGCGCAGCAACTCGATGACGCGCTCCACGCCGCGATGGCCGAACGCGCCGAGGCCCCAGAGATACGGCCGGCCGATGCCCACGGCGGAAGCGCCCAGGGCGAGGGCCTTGAAAATGTCGGTGCCGCGGCGGAAGCCGCCGTCGATCATCACCGGAATTTTGCCGCCGGCCGCCTGCACACATTCCGGCAGCGCCTCGATGGTGGCGCCGACCTGATCGAGCTGGCGCGCGCCGTGATTGGACACGATCACGCCGGAGAGGCCGGACTGCACGGCCTTCTGGGTGTCCTCGGCGGTGAGCACGCCCTTGACGATCACCGGCAAGCTGCCGCTCGATTCGCGCAGGCGTTGCAGCGTGTCCCAGGTGGGCGTGGGGAACGGGCGCGAGCGGGGGAAGTCGCCGGCCGTCCAGACCATGTCGTCGGGGTTGTAGATGAGCTGGCCATTGGCGTTGCGGGGGATGCCGTTGGCGTTGCACCAGCTTCGCACCAGGCGGTTGTGGATGCTGCGCTCACGGTGCGAGACCACGTAGATATCAACAGTAACCGAGATGCCGGTGGCGCCCTGGTCCTGGAGCTTCTCGGCGAAATCGGCCATCTGGCTCTTGCTGCGGAACTCGGCGGCGGTGGTGAACTGCCACCACACCTTCGGCCCTTTGCCCGACGCCAGGAACGGGTTGATGCCGCCGTTGGTGATCATCATGGTGCGGGAGTTGCCCGCGCCGATGGCCACCTCCTGCTCGCCGTTGTGGAAGAAGCAGTTCTTGCCGCCGGTGGGGCAGATGAAGATGGGGTGATCGAGCTTTTTGCCGAACAGGGTGGTCGAGATGTCGAGCTGGCTGACGTTATTGCGCAGTTGATGCGGGCGGATGACGATGTCGTCGAATTTGCGGCGGTTGTCGCGCAGAGAGGTGTCGTCGTCGGAGCCTTCGTCCATGTAGTCCCAGGCGAGGGGGTCGAGCTTCGCCTTGGCCAGCTTGGCGAGGTCGAAGACGTTGGCCGTATCGAGGATGGGGTCGCCCAGGTCTTTGAACTTGCGGTCGGCGCGGAGCAGCGGCGAGGCGGCCAGAAACTGGAGCAGATTTACGAGAGCTTGTCGTCGAGTGAACACGGGGTTGAAATTAGCACAGCCGGGAAGGAGGGTCAAATGCGACTTGGCGATTGGGTGATTTGGCGATTGGGTGATGGCTGTGAGGAGCCAACAAAGCCAAACTCCCGGGACGAAACTTCTCGACGAAGATCTCCGCAAGTTGCTGGAAGGACGGGGCATGGCGCGCGGGAGGGCAGGGGCCTGGCCTGTGGAAAATTGGGTTCGTCCGTGCAATTTTTTTCTTTTGGCGAGGCAGACTGGGGAGGCTGAAGCAGAGGCAGGGGAGGGCAGAGTTTGTGATCGTGCGCATAGCGAATTTTGATAGCTCGATCGATGCCGCATCGCGGCGCCCCTTCCTTATGGTAACGGGCGGAGGAGCGTGAATCGGGGGGCGGGGGCTGCAAGTGATTGGAGAGGTGGGGAGAATTGTTTCGAAAATGAGGGGAACGGAGGGGCTGGGGTAATATAATTTCTGCGGGTGGAGTGTGGGGAGCGCGGTTTGACGAACGGCGGAAATCGACTTTATTTCGGCGACAACCTGGAGATCCTGCGAAAGGACGTCGCAGGTGGCAAGCAGATCGGGGACGAATCAGTGGACTTGATCTACCTGGACCCGCCTTTCAACTCCAATGCCAGCTACAACATCCTGTTCAGGGAGAAGAGCGGGGAGCAGTCGGCGGCCCAGATCGCGGCCTTTGAGGATACGTGGCATTGGAGCTTGGAGTCGGCCGGGGTGTACCGGGACCTGGTCGTGAACGGGCCCCGGAAGTTGGCAGACCTGCTGGAGGCGCTTGTCCGGTTTCTCGGGCACAACGACATGATGGCGTACCTGGTGATGATGGCGGCGCGGCTGGTGGAGCTGCGGCGAGTGCTGAAGCCGACGGGGAGCGTTTACCTCCACTGCGACACCTCGGCCTGCCACTACCTGAAGCTGCTGATGGACGCCATCTTTGGGGTAGAAAACTATCGGAACCAGATCACGTGGAAGCGCACGACGGCACATAGCGACGCCAAGCAGGGGCGAAAGGCGTTCGGCAACATTACAGACATCTTGCTTTTCTACACGAGGTGCGGCGGGGTTGGCTCGTACACCTTCAATCACCAGCACGCGACTACGACGAGGAGTATGTGGACAAGAAGTATCCCCATACTGACGCGGATGGGCGGCGGTATGGGCTGTGGGACTTGACCGGTCCCGGTGGGGCTGCGAAGGGGAACCCGATGTACGACGTCATGGGTGTCACTCGCTACTGGCGGTACAGCAGGGAAAAAATGCGGCAGCTCATTGCTGAGGGGCGCATCGTCCAGCCGCGACCGGGCGCGGTCCCTCGGTACAGGCGCTACCTCGATGAAATGCCCGGTGTGCCAATGCAAAACCTGTGGGACGACATCTTCCCAATCAATTCGCAGGCCCAAGAGCGCCTCGGGTACCCGACTCAGAAGCCAGAGGCTCTGCTTGAGCGAATTCTCAGCACCAGTAGCAATGAGGGGGACCTGGTGCTCGACCCGTTTTGCGGATGCGGGACGGCGATCGCCGTTGCCGAGCGGCTGAAGCGCCGCTGGATCGGAATTGACATTACGTACCTGGCGATCAACTTGGTGCAGAGGCGGCTGAAGGACACGTTTGGAAAAGACCTGAGACCTTACGAGGTCCACGGCGCCCCGAAGGACGTAGCGGGTGCGGTGGCGCTGAAGAACCTTGATCCGTTTCAGTTCGAATGGTGGGCGGTAGATTTGGTGGACGCCCGGCCCGGCAGGGACCGCAAGAAGGGCGCGGACCTGGGCGTGGACGGCTACATCAACTTCTTCGATGACAAGACGGGCCAGGCGAAGAAGGTTGTTGTCCAGGTGAAGAGCGGACACGTTGGAGCGCACCACGTGCGCGATCTCAAGGGCGTGATGGAGCGCGAGAAAGCTGCTATTGGAGCGCTGCTGACACTGGAGGAGCCCACGACACCGATGATTCGGGAGGCTGCCGCGGCTGGGTTTTACGAGCCGCCGGAGTTGCCGGGCCGGTTTCCACGGGTCCAAATCCGCACGGTTGCGGAGCTGCTGGAGGGGAAGAAGTTGGAGTATCCGCAATATCTAGTCGGGACGTTCAAGAAAGCTGAGCGCCAGACGAAGGATCGGCAGACGTCGCTGCTGGACGGGGATGAGATGTTCTGAGCGGGGTGGCCCGAGTTACGCGAGGCGGGAGCGAACAACGTTGGGCAATCGGTAAGGAGGAAATATGGCGAAAAAACTGCGAGTCAAAGTAGCGCGCGCGGACTTCGAGAAGCTCGGGCAGAAGCTCGAGCGCTTGTACTCGACACTGTCTTCGGGAGAAGCGCATGTGTTCGAGTTCTTGATGGAGGGTGCGGCGGCAGGGGCGGGCCAGTGGCCCCCGCCAGCGTGGATCACGCCTCGCTTTCGGTATAAGCCGCGCGGGGCTCAGATGCTTGTGGCGGGCGGCGCCGACGGGCTTACCATCCTGATCAATTCCCACGGCAAGATTACGGTGGTCCCACCGATAGGGCCTCTTCCCTTCGACCGTCACGCCGATGCGCTGGGCGCGATTCCGATAAGAGCGTGAGCAGAGAGCAACTGTGGTGATCGAACGGGTCGAATCCGTTTGATGCGTCCCGCCTAACCCGGCGCTGCAAGGGACGGCCCAAGAGCGGGCCGCGCCGGAAGGCTCTATTCTCTTGTGTCGGCTCCTCTGAACCTGGTTGACGACGTTTATGCAATTATGCTAGCATAATTGCATGATTGGAGGTATTCTTGTGATGCTTGGGAGTAGTTGATGTCCGGAAGGTCAGCGGTCGTGACGGCCTTGATCTACCTGCCGGTGTTCTATAACCCAGATCGGCAGGGGAGGCGGAGGCCCATTGAAGACGCGAAGTTTTGTCTCACCGCAGACGATGTCGCCCGGCAGTTCCAGGGCGGCGGTACTCTGCACGTGTTCCGGAGCGGCGAGGCCCGAGGTTTTTGGTGGAATAAGGGAATAGTGGATCGTGACGTTCTTGCCCTGCTGGAGGTTGACGTACCGGACACTGCCGAGAGCCGCCGGTGGTTGCGTAGGTATGCACAGGATGTTCTGGTCAAGCGTTTTCGCCAGAAAGCCATGTACATAAAGTTCATACATCCGGTAGAAACATTATTGGTCAGTGATGTAGTGGTGGTTTCCGAGCGGAGAACCGGGAAGAAGTGGAGGACCGGGTAATACACGAGGGGGACCAAAAGAATATGGCGCGTGAAAAAAAACTCGAGGCGGCTGTTACCTTGTTCGCTGCGATTGAGGCGGAGCAGCACGAGGCCTTGAGAACAATTGCGTTTACGGAGCATCGCTCACTTGCAGACGTTGTTCGTCAAGCGATCGCCGAATTTATTGCGAGGCGGCCCGCTGCATCGAAGCGGGCGGTTCGGAGGCGCCAGGCAGAAGCCGGTACCCGTTTAGCTGCTGGTTAGGCGGAACAAGAGGCTGACGGATGCGCCCAGGACTCTGACGTGGCGGCCAAGCCCCAATTGCCGCTCTCAGATACGAGTGATACAGAACGGTGCAGCGGATGCGGCGAAGGTTGTCCACTCGATCAAGACCGATGATCCCACCGGAATCGAGGAGGACTGGCACCAACGGTTTCGCGATCGGCGCAAGAACGGCGAGTGGTTCGAACTCAGCACGCAGGATCTTGTAGCCTTCCGCAGGCGGACGTTCATGTGAGCGGCTGGGTGTTACGAGGCACGCGTCAAGACTTTCTGTATGGAGGGGGATGAAGTTTGAGATTGCTGGGTCGATAGCAAGAACGGAAGTCATCGCAGCCGGCCCAGGCGTCCGGGTGCGCTCGCACCTGCGCAAAGTTACACTTGACTCTCTTGCCGATCCCATGCGCTTCATACCACTATGTGGACGAACCATGAAAGCACCGACGAAACCCTTCGCCCTTTGTATTGACAACACCGACTATCAGGCGTCTCTCATCCCCGGGAAAGTCTATCGCATTCTTCCCGATGCGAGAGCGGCCGCGGATGATCTGATCCGAATCGTCGATGAGACCGGCGAGGATTACCTGTACCACAAAGACTATTTCGTATTTGTGGATTTTCCGCCAGCAGTCAAGAAGAGGATCCTCGCATTGGACCACGCCAGCTAACGAAGGCACATACCCGACAGCCGCAAGCAGCAAGTAGAACCGTGAGCGGAGTAACCGAGCGCGCACTGGTCCAAATGTAAGGTACGAGTGATACTCAGTTGCCGCCGGAGCCGGCGGAGGTTACCTTGGGCGCGCGCGGCGCGGCGTCGAGGTATTCGATCCAGCTCGTCATCATTTCTTCTTCGCTCTTGTCGCCCCAGCGAATGACCTTGGTGGGATCGGGGTTGGCGGGGTTGTTGGGGCTGTTGTCGTAGTGCGCGGTGACGGTGAGCTGGCTGCCCTTTTCCACGTAAATCGGGTCGCGGAAACGATAGACGAGCTGCCAGTTGAAGTTGTAGTGCGGAACCGCGAGCAGGATTTCGTGCTGGCCATTGGGGCGCACGAGATCATAGGTCATGTCCTTGCCGCGATAGTGCATGTGGGGCGTGATGGAGAGCAGCAGCTTGTCGCGCTCGAAGGTGTAGCAGCGCGTCACTTCGTGGTTCGCCTCGCCGGGCGGAATGCGGAAGAAGAAATTGCGCAGGTCCATGCGGCGCAACACGCGCTCGGGCGGGCCGGGGACGACG
>DASQHK010000835.1:0-1823 GCA_035632135.1 Bryobacterales bacterium | reverse complement strand
TGCGCCACCTTCCGGCCCGCCGCCGACAGCGTCAGCTCGTAGTCGTTGCCCGCCATGCCCTTCACTTCGCACAACTGCTCCCGCCGGAAGTAGGAGAAAAGCTGGCTCATGATGGTCATGCTGACCTTCATCTGCGACGCCAGCCGCCCCAGCGTCGTGACGCCCTCGAGCAGCGTCAGCTTCAGCATCAGATCGATCAGCAGGTTCTGGTTCAGCCCGGCATCCTGCAAGGTCACCGGATTGCGCGGTTTGAAAGTTTGCGGAGTTACAGCGAGTGTCGCCACGAAACCAGATTACCAACCGTCCCGCCCAGGAGCGATAAGGCATATGCCTGAGACGGCGATCCAAGATACTCTAGTCGGTCCTGTTGACTAGGAAGGCTCGTCTTCCAGGCCCTTGACCCGATGCCGGACGACGCCCTCCAGGCTCACCGGCTTGGGACGCCAGGCTCGCCCGTAATACTTGTCCACTTCGTCGCGATAGCTCATCACCGGTCCGGGGAACCCGATCAGCTTCCAGCCCGCCAGCCCGATATTGCCGCCGTGCAGCGGGTCGCAGAACATGCCTTCAATCGTGTGGCTCCGCAGCATCTGGAAGAACCGCGTGTGCTCCATGGCCGCCAGCCGCTCGTCCTGTTCGGCCGCGCTCAGCTCAGCGAAATCGCCTAGTTGCCGCACGCCCTCGCGGTAAGTTTCCCGCGGATTCTCCTTGCCTTGATACCCATGCTCCGGGACCGACTCGATCCACGGGCCCTTCGTATAACGGAACGCATCTCTCCCATAGGGTCCGGCGAGTTGCCGGTCGATGTAAATGACCACGCCGGCGTCGGTCGCGCCCGGCCCGCTCTCGTCGCCCGGGAAAATGCGCTCGCTGGCCGCTTGCACCACGCGCCCCTCCGCGGCGGTGAAAAATCGCAGCGGCACGCGCAGCTCCCCATTTTGCGCGCGCAGCGGGGCCAGGCGCCCCGCCAGCGCGCCGAGCACCAGTCCTCCGGCGCTCTTCACCGGAATGGTCATAAATTCCCGCCGTCTCATTTTCCTCATGCCAGCGGCCCCGGCTTCTGCAAGTAGCGGCCGATCAGCGCATCCGCCGCCCGGTGCGTCACCGCCAGGATCGTCAGCGTCGGGTTGGCCGACGAATTCTGCGGGAACGAAGCCGACCCGACCACCCAGACGTTCGGCATCTGCCAGTGCTGGAGCCACGTATTGAGCACGCTGCGCTCGGGAGAATCGCCCATGATCGCCCCGCCCTGAATGTGCGTGGTGTTATAAGCGGACGCGTTGTAGTGCAAGCGCCCGCCCCGCGTTGCCGCGCGGCCAAACCGCCCGCCGCCGCGCCCGCCCGTGACGAGCTTCGCCTTCGCCGCGCGCGCCATGGCTTCCGTGATTTCGCTCGAAAGCTTCGCGCCAAACCGCATCAGCCGCAAGTCATAGTCGGTCCAGTCGAGCGTCATGCGCAGCAGCGGGTCGCCCCACTTGTCTGTATAAGTAGGATCCAGGTCCATGAAATTCTGCCGGTAGGCGAAGTGATCGCCCCGGAACCCCGTTCCCCCTCCGATCCGGTCCCACAGCTTGATGGAGGACTTTTTCCATTCCGCGCCCCAGTTGCGCGGCGCCTCTCCGGGCGGAACTCTTCCGAACGACGCAATCGGCAGTTCCCCGGGCGATGTCCCGCGCCCGATCGTTCCGCCGCGCAGAATCCCCGACGCCGGATCGGCGCCGCGGTCGCCGTCGAAATCCGCGTAGTTATATCCCACCGAGCCGGTCGTCATGAACCCGTTCAGCGGCTCATTGAAAATGATCGAGCCTCCGCCGCCCGAGGTC
>DASQHK010000834.1:0-5035 GCA_035632135.1 Bryobacterales bacterium | reverse complement strand
TCCCATCGCGTTGGGAGCGCTGGGATCGGCAGTGGCGGCCATCGGCGGCGTGGCGCTCGCCGGTTACGTTCTTGGCCTTGCCACGACTTATGGCCTCTGGTCATTCACCCGCGTGGCCGTGCACACCGCGGCTGGAATCGTGATTCTGGGCATGGGCATCCTTGCTTGGGCGTGGCGAGACCATCAGGTTAGCGAGCAAGGGCCGCCGCCGTGGCTGCCGTTTCCGGTCGGCCTCACCGTTTTGGCGGCCAGCCTGGTGCTTTCGCAGGCCCTCGTGAACCAGGGGCGCCAGCGGGCGGAAAGGGAAGTAGCTCTGGTGGCGGCGGGTCTGGGGGACGAGATTCAGACGCGCATGGAGAGCCGGATCCGGCTTCTGGTGCAGGTAGCCAGGCGCTGGGGCGACGCGAGCAATCCGCCCCGCGAGCAGTGGGAGAGTGACGCGAGCCTCTTCGTCAGCTCCTTCCCGATCTATCAAGCCATCGAATGGATCGATCCCTCTTTTCATGTGCGCTGGCACGAGCCCCACGAGGGAAATGAAGCCGACGAAAACCTGGACCTGGGATTCGAACAGCGACGCCGGACGGCTCTCGAGCAGGCCCGCGACGGGCGCGAGGTGACGATCACGCAATCGATTGATCTTGTGCAGGGCGGGAAGGGCTTTCGGGTCAATGTGCCCATGTTTCGCGGGCAGAAGTGCCAGGGTTTCATCGGAGGCGTGTTTCAAATCGGGAAGGTCATGCAAGCGGTCCTGCAGCAGGGCGCCTCGCCGGGTTACCAAATCTCCCTCCTCGAGGACGGCCAGGAGGTTTACCGAAGCAGCGCCCACAGCGCCATGCTCGGCCCGGAGTGGGGTCGCGAAGCCGCGATCCACCTGCCTGGCGTGACTTGGGCGGTGCGCGCGCGGCCCGCTGCGGAGTTGCTGGCGCAGGTGGTATCACCCCTGCCGGAGGTGGTCCTTGCCGCCGGGTTGCTGCTGGCGGCGCTGCTGGGCTGGGCAGTGCACCTAGCCTTGACCGCCCGGCAGCAAGCCGCTGCAACAGGGGCTGCTAATCGGGAATTGCAGCTCGAGATCGGCCAGCGGCGACAGGCGCAGGAAGCCTTGGCGAAGCAAAGCGCCATCCTGACGTCCGTGCTGAACCACATGGGCGACGGCGTGGTGGTGGCAGATGAGCAAGGCCGGTGCGTGGTTTCGAATCCGGCGGCGGAGCGAATCATCGGCGTCGAGCTAAGCGACGTCCCACCGGCGGAATGGTCCCAGTACTATGGGCTCTACCAGTCAGACCGAGCCACGCCCCTTCCGCCCGAGGAACTGCCCTTGGCCCGGTCGATCGGCGGCGCCGCAGTGGACGCTCAAGAGATCTTCGTGCGCAATACGGCTCGCCCCGACGGGGCTTGGATCAGCGTGACCAGCCGGCCGCTGCCGGGGCCTTCCGGGGCTCCGAAAGCAGGCGTGGCGGTGTTCCGCGATATCACCCCGGGAAGGCTGGCAGAACACGAGATCCGCCAGCTCAACGCCGAGCTGGAACGCCGCGTGACGGAAAGGACCGCCCAGTTGCAGGACGCCGTCGACCAGCTCGAAGGATTCTCCTACTCGGTCTCCCACGACCTACGCGCGCCTCTGCGGGCCATCCACGGTTTTTCGAGCGCCCTGCTCGAGGATTACGCGCCCAAGCTGGAGGCCGGGGCGCAGGGTTACCTCCACAGCATCGCCAACGCCGCACAACGGATGGGCCAGCTCATCGATGACCTGCTGGCTTTCTCCCGGCTGGGGCGCAAGCCGATCCAGTCCACTCGAATCGACATGGCCGAACTGGCCCGGTCGGTGTTCGAGGATCTCCGGCTGGCCGCCCCGGAGCGCAACTTGCAATGCGTGATTCACCCGCTGCCGCCCGCCTGGGGCGACCCTGCGATGATCCGCCAGGTGCTGGTAAATCTGCTGGCCAACGCCATCAAGTTCACCAAGACCAGAGACCCGGCGCGCATCGAGGTCGGCGGGAGCAATGGCGGCGCCGGCAACACTTACCATGTCACAGACAACGGCGCCGGCTTCGACATGCGCTATGCCACCAAGCTGTTCGGCGTTTTTCAGCGGCTGCACACGCTGGCTGAATTTGACGGGACCGGCGTGGGCTTGGCCATCGTCCAGCGCATCGTGCGACGGCACGGCGGGCAGGTCTGGGCGGAAGGAAAAATCAACGAGGGGGCGGCGTTTCATTTCACGCTCCCGCCGGAGGATCCCAGTGCCGCTTCCCAATGAAGTAGAGCTGCTGTTGATCGAAGACAACCCGGATGACCTCGCGCTGACCATGCGGGCGCTCCAGAAGCATAACCTGGTCAACAGGGTGCACGTGGAGGCGGACGGCGCTGCGGCGCTCGACTACATTTTCGAGGACGGCCGCGCGGGTGGCGCGTGCCAGCCCAAAGTCATCTTCCTCGACCTGAAGCTGCCCAAGGTCGATGGCCTGGAAGTGCTGCGAAGGCTGAAGGGCGACGAGCGGACCAAGGTGATTCCGGTGGTGGTGCTGACCTCCTCGCGCGAGGAGCGGGACATCGTCGAGAGCTACAAGCTTGGTGTAAACAGCTACATCGTCAAGCCCGTCGAATTCGACAGCTTCATAAATTCGGTCGCCGAGCTGGGAATGTATTGGATGTTGCTGAACCGGCCGCCAGTCTGAAGCCGGCGGCAAGCTGCCCTTTCCCACAATCGGGCTGCGTCTCTGCGGACGCCTACTCCTCCACCACCAGCTTGCCTTTCATTTTCTTGTGCCCCATCCCGCAGAAAACCGAGCACTCGAAGGGAAATGTGCCGGCCTGATCGGCGGTGAATTCGATGGTGGTGGGCTCGCCCTTTTTCAGTTTTTGGTTGACGTGGAAGGCGTCCAGCTTCAGGCCGTGATCGTGATCGAGGGCGGTGACGATGAGCTTCACCTGGTCGCCTTTCTTGACGGTGATCGTGCTGGGGCTGAACTCGTACTTTTTCGCCGTCATCTGAATCTCGAGCGCGTCGGGGGCGGGAGCCGCGGGCGACAGGGTGATGAGGGCCGCCAGCGGCAGGGCCAGAATCAGCAGGTGGAGCTTGGATCGATGCATGGCGCTTCTCGTGTTGCCGGATCAGCGTGCCGCTGCCAAAGCTGACAGACGCGTGCTGACACGGGCGACAAAATCAACGGTTTCGCGATAGGGTGGCAGGCCGCCGTAGCGGTCCACCTTGGCCGGGCCGGCGTTATAGGCGGCCACGGCCCGTTCGAACTGATTGTCAAAGCCGGCGTAGCGGTCGAGCAACTGCTTGAGGTAGGCGGTGCCGCCCTCGACATTCTGCGCCGCATCGCGCCGGTCGGTGACGCGCAGGTCGCGCGCGGTGCCCGGCATCAACTGCATCAGCCCCACCGCGCCCTTGGGCGAGACCGCCGCGGGATTGTAGGCCGACTCGGCGGCGATGACGCTTTCGACCAGCTCCGGGCTTACATGGTATTGCTGAGCCACCTTCTGGATCAGCGCTTGCAGGCTTCCGGCGGCTGCGGCCGCGTCGGGTGGAGAAGGCGGCTTGGTTTCAGGAGCTGTGGCGGCAGGCGGCGCGTAATCCTCGGCCTCGAAGCTGAGGATCGAAGCGGTGGGGACAGCGGTGTAGCTGCCGTCACGGTCATAGAGCGTGGTGGTCGCGCCCTCGGCGACGTGCCGCTCGGCGCGCAGGCGAAAGCCGCTGGCGAGCACGGCGTATTCGCCCGCCCACAGGCGCGAAGCTCCGATCATCGCCAGAATCAGCAGAGACGCTCGCAACAGGCCACTCCTTCCATCTTCTATACTACTGAATTATGACGTTTTTATCCCACCTGGCGTGCAGCAAATGTAAAACCACCTACCCGGCCGGCCATGTTTACAACCTTTGCGCGGCGTGCGGGGCGCCGCTGCTGGTGTACTATGACCTGGACCGCGCGCGCCGCGAATGGCGGCGGGAGTCGATCCGCGAGGGCCCGGCGACGATGTGGCGTTACGGGCCGCTGCTGCCGGTTTCGCGGCCGGAGTCGATAGTGTCGCTCGGCGAGGGAATGACGCCGCTGGTGCGCGCGCATCGCCTGGGCGAGCGGCTCGGCGCCGAGCGCCTTTACGTCAAGGACGAGGGCCTCAACCCCACGGCCAGCTTCAAGGCGCGCGGCCTTTCCTGCGCCGTGTCGATGGCGCGCGAGCTGGGCATACGCGAGCTGGCGATTCCCTCGGCGGGCAACGCGGCGAGCGCTCTGGCCGCTTACGCCGCGGCGGCCGGCCTCCCGGCGCACATTTACATGCCGCGCGATGTGCCCGCGGCCAACTTCATCGAGTGCAAGATGTTCGGCGCGGACGTGACGCTGGTGGACGGGCTGATCAGCGACTGCGGCCGCATCGTCGCCGAGAAGGCGAAAAGCCAGGGCTGGTTCGACGTGTCCACGCTCAAGGAGCCCTACCGCATCGAGGGCAAGAAGACCATGGGCCTGGAGCTGGCCGAGCAAATGAGCTGGAAGCTGCCCGACGCGATCTTTTATCCGACCGGCGGCGGAGTAGGTATTATCGGGATGTGGAAAGCTTTCGGCGAGATGGAGCAGCTCGGGTGGATCGGCCCCGCGCGGCCGAAGATGATCGTAGTGCAGGCGGCCGGCTGCCGGCCGGTGGTCGAAGCCTTCGAGCAGGGGAAGGACCACTCCGAGTTCTGGCAGAATGCGGCGACGGTGGCGAGCGGCCTGCGCGTTCCCAAAGCGCTCGGCGATTTCCTGATCCTCGAAGCGGTGCGCCAGAGCAACGGCACGGCGGTAGCGGTCAGCGATCAGGAGCTGCTCGATGCGGGGCAACTGCTGGCGCAGACCGAGGGACTGTTCGTGGCGCCGGAGGGCGCCGCCTGCGTCGCGGCCCTGGAGAAGCTGCTCCGGAGCGGCTTCCTCCAGAGCGCCGAGAGCATCGTCATTTACAACACCGGCTCGGGACTGAAGTATCTCGAGAGTTACGGCACGCGTTTCGGCGTGGAAGAAGCGGCCGAGGAACGCCTGGGCGGGCTGGTGCTGCCGCG
>DASQHK010000833.1:0-1588 GCA_035632135.1 Bryobacterales bacterium | reverse complement strand
ATGACGTCTGGCGCCGCGCAGGCGTGCCGGCGGCCAGCCTGGTCAAGATCGCCGAGGCCGACGGATTCCGCGCCGCCATGGGGCTGGCCCGGCGCGAGGCGCTCTGGGCCATCAAGGCGCTGCGCGACGAGCCGCTGCCTCTCTTCGCCGCCGCCTCGGCGCGGGAGCAGGCGATCGTGCCGGAGTTCGATGAGCCCGAGGTGACGCTGAAGCCGATGAAGGCTGGCCGTGAGGTGGTGGAGGACTACGGCCACATCGGGCTGACCCTGCGCGAGCACCCGGTCACCTTCCTCCGCCAGGACCTGGCCCGCGAGAGGTACATGACCTGCGCCGCCGCCAGCGCCGGCAGGGATTTCCAGAGCTGCAAGGTCGCCGGCCTGGTTCTGGTCCGCCAGAAGCCTGGATCGGCGAAGAACGTCACCTTCATCACCCTGGAGGACGAGACCGGCGTGGCCAACCTCGTGGTCTGGGAGGCCGTCTACGAAAAGCACCGACGCACCGTGCTGACGAGTTCGATGCTGGGCGTCGTCGGCCGAATCCAGCGCGAAGGCGACGTCGTCCATGTGGTCGCCTACAAGCTCATCGATCTGTCGGCCGAGCTCGCCAGCGTCGGCGGACGCGAGGCCCCCTTCCCGCTTCCCCACGGCCGCGGCGATGAATTCCATCGCGGCCCTTCAGCCCCGGATCCTCGCGAGGGGCCGCCCAGCCGTCCAAGGGCCGGCGACGTCTACTTCCCCGATCGGGGCATCGATTCCATTCGACAGAAGACCCGAGACTTTCACTAGGCGAAGTCCAACGCGCCAGGGCGTCGTCCGGGCGCCTACCAGAATGAAGGCCGCAAGGAGCCTGCGCGCAGCGCATGGCGGGAAGCGCCGTCGAGCGGCTGGCGGCGCCAACGGCGCCCGCTAGGGGCGGACCCGTAGGAGCAGCGCAGCTGCGGGACCGAGCACGCCCGACAGCCGCTCTCCGAATCCAAGTCAGTTCGTCGTGGTCGACGCGACGCAGGACGCCCAAGCGGCCAGTAGCCGGCCTTCACCCGGATCGGTCTCCTCGACCGTGGCGGCGAAGGTGGAAAGGAGCGCCGCGAACTCGGCGGTTTCCACCACGCCGGCGCGCGCCAGGAGACTCGCCAGGAACATCACCAGCTTGCCCTGGGCGCCGGCAAGATCGCTGTCGCTTCCCCCCTCGGCCACGGCGCGCTCACCCTCATCCACTGCGAATGAATGGAATACTCCGTGGTGAAATACTCTTCAACGCCGTGCTCTCTTCCAGATGGAGATCAGAGAAATTCTGGCGTTCAACCTCAAGCGGTTACGGGCCGACACTGGCCTGTCTCAGGAAGAGCTCGCCCATCGCGCAGGCATAGATCGGACCTATGTCAGTTCTTTGGAACGCTGCGTCTACGCCGCCGGCATCGACCTGGTGGACCGCCTGGCCAAGGAGCTTCGCGTCGAGGCGGCGGAACTGTTGCGCAAGCCCCCGGCCGACAGCTGAGATCACGGCGCTGGCTCCCGAACGGGCTCCAGCACATAGGCATCGTTCTCGCGGCCCACCAATCGGCTGACGTCGCGGATCCGCCGCCCGGTCG
>DASQHK010000832.1:0-2455 GCA_035632135.1 Bryobacterales bacterium | reverse complement strand
AATTAGAGGAATTTATAGGTGGCCGGCCCGCCTCCCATTCGCCTCGCGCCCGCCCATGGTCGAAGCAGCCGCGCTCCCCGCCTCAAGCGCCCGAAGCCTTTCGCCAGTCCTTCCAGTCCCGCTCGACGGCTTCCGCCATTTCCTGCGCCGCCCTGTGCAGCCACCGGCGGCCGCGCTTCTTGAGATCGGCGCGAATCGCCCGCGGCTCCCCGCTGCCCAAATGCACGTTGGCCGTCTCAAAGCCCATGGCGTGCAGCAGCCGGATCTCGTCGCGCTCTTTCGGCAGCGCCGCCAGCTCGATGCGCGAGCAGTCCGGGGCGAGGCGCCGCACGATCCAGCGCTTCTTCAGCCGCACGAACGGGTCCGGCGCGCGCACGGCGCGGTCCACAATCTCCTGGTACAGAATCTTCGCCGACCCGCCCCCCTTCGCGGCCCACACGCAGGCCGAAGGCGCCAGCGCCTTGGCTTCGCGGGCGACCGTCCCGCCGCGCCACTCGGCGAGCGCCAAAAACCGCTGCCGCCCCAGGCTGCCCAGGCCGGCGATCCGATGCACGATTCGCATTTCCAAGCCCCGCTCCGGCATCATCCGCTCCATCGCCCTCCTCGCCCCGGCGGGAATTTTCTCCTCGAGCGTCGGCAAGCTCTTCAGCTTCTCCCAGTAGCTCTCGGGATTGTGCAGCCGCTCCACCGCCATCTTTCGCAGCACGCTGTGGTGCTCCGCCAGCACGAACGCCCGCCCGCCGGGCCGCCCCGCGTTCCCCAGCGCTTCCGCGTAGCCTTCCGCGATCGCATCACAGGCTTCCTGCGCTTGCAGGCTCAGGTGCTGTTCCGCAATGGCCAGGTGCGCGCTCGTCGCCAGGCGCACCAGATCGTTGGTGTAAGGCAGGCGCCACGCCTCGTCAAAGTCGTTGATGCCCCAAATCAGCCGCCCCTCGATGTCGCGCCAGGTGCCGAAGTTCTCCACGTGCAGATCGCCCACCGCCAGCACCGCCGGCGCCGCGGCCGTCCCCGGCGAGACCTCCGGCCACGCCTGCGCCCAGCGGTAATACGTCGCCCGCAAGAACGGAAACAGGGCTTCCTTCATGTGCTGGTGCTTCAGCTCGATGTCGCGCTTGATCAGGGTCAGGCGCCGGCCCAGCCAGCGCTCGTAGGCGGCGGTCGCTTTGCCGATCTTCATGCCCCGATTATGGCACCGCGCCAGGCCGGTCTTCGGCGGTCCGCGCCCTGTCCCTGCGGCGGCCGCCCCGCGCTCCCCCCTTCCGCTCCCCAAATTTCCTCTTGACATTCTGTTTCTTTCGTACTAATTTATTAGTATGCGACCCCCGAGCGCCACCCTCACCGACCAGGAACTGGAAATCATGAAGATCGTCTGGCGGCTCAAATCCGCCACCGTGCGCGACGTCTACGAAGCCCTGCTCGAGCGCCGCAAGATCGCCTACACCACGGTGATGACCATGATGAATATCCTCGAGCAGAAGAAGTATCTCAAGAAGTCTCCCGAAGACCGCGCCTACGTTTACCGCCCCTCGCGCCCCCAAAGCCAGGTCATCAAGCGCATGGTGCGGGAGTTCGTCGACCGCGTGTTTAACGGCTCGGCCGAGCCGCTGCTGGTCCACCTGGTCGAAGACCGGCGCCTCTCGGAGAAAGATCTGGAAGAGATTCGGCGCATGATCAGGAAAAACACATGAGCGCCCCACTCTGGCTGCACAACCTCGCCGCCTACAGCCTGCAAGTCGCGCTGCTGGCGATCGTCGGCGGCCTGCTTCCCTACTTCTGCCGCCTCCGGCTTCCCAAGGCCCGGCTGGCCTACTGGCATCTTCTCCTCGCTGTTTGCCTTTTGCTGCCGGCCATCCAGCCGTGGAAACAAACGGCGGCTCTCGCGCCGGGCGCGGTCTCGGTCGAGACGGTCACCGTGGCCACCGCGGCCGCGCCGGGCCGCCGGCTCCCCGCGCTTCCCGAGATGCTCCTCTTTTTTCTCGCCGCCGGGGCCCTCGCTCGGGCGGCCTGGCTCGCCGCCGGGTTCGGGCGGTTGCGCCGCTATCGCCGCCGGGCCGTCCCGCTTTCTCCGCTTCCTGCCTCGCTGGACCACTTGCAATCCCGCTTCGGCGCTCGCGCCGAGGTCCGCCTCTCCGCCGACATCTCGAGCCCCGTCACCTTCGGCTTCCGCCGCCCGGTCATTCTTCTCCCCGTTCAATTTCCCGACCTGGACGCGGGCTTGCAGCAGGCCGTTGCCTGCCACGAGCTGCTCCACGTGCGCCGGCGCGACTGGCTCTTCACCGTGCTCGAAGAGGGCATCCGCACGGCGCTCTGGTTTCACCCGGCCATCTGGTGGCTGCTCGGCCAGATCCAGCTTGCCCGCGAACAGGTCGTTGACCGCGAGGTGGTCGAACTTACTCGCTCGCGTGACCAGTACCTAGAAGCTTTGCTGGCGGTGGCGGCGGCCGGCAAAGCGGCC
>DASQHK010000831.1:0-5863 GCA_035632135.1 Bryobacterales bacterium | reverse complement strand
ACGCTCAGGGCCCGCCACAGCAGCAGCCGCGCGGGCGAGGGCCACACGCGCTCCACGCGTGCGAAGCCCGCCGACCGCAGCATGGCCTCCACCGCCGCCGGGGTCGGTCCGAACCAGTTGGAGTCGTCGCGGTCGAGTTCTGCGCCGGGATAAAACGCCAGCGCCCGGCCCGGCACGTAAAGCAGGTCGATCACCGTCTCCACAATCAGCAGCCGGCCCGTCACCGACGCGGCCCGCTCGAGCGCCAGCATGGGATGCTTCATGTGGTAGAGCACGCCCAAGAACAGCACGACGTCAAACACGCCGACTGTTTCGGGCGCCAGCTCGAGCACGTCGATCTCGCAGTCCTCCACCCGCGAGTGCAGCGCCCGCCGCGCCAGCTCGAAGCCTTGCCTGGTTCCCCAGCTCTTCCCCTGCCAGGTGAAGGAGTCGGTGGCCAGGATGCGCTGCGCGCCGCGCCGCTCCGCTTCGAAGGAATAGAACCCATCCCAGCAGCCCACGTCCAAAACGGTCTGGCCGGAGAGGTCCGCGGGCAGGCGCAAGCGCTCCACGATCCTGGGAGTATCCCACAGGCCGGGCGTGACGATGCCGCTGCCGAGGTCGATGCGGTGCGCCCAGCGGATGGCGGCCACGGCTTTTTCAAGCTCTGCGCGGTTCATGCGGCGACCCCGAGCGTTACTTTGCTCCCAGCTCCGCGGCCGTGGCCTCGATCTTGCGCCAGGTTTCGTCCTCGATGTCGATGCCGCGGCGCAGGCGCTCGCGCCGGGTCTCGTGCTCGACCTCGCCCGGAATCCGGATGCGGTCGAACCCCGGCGCCACGGGCGAACTCTTCACGTACTCCACCAGACCGGCCACTTCGGCGGTGAACCGCTCCACCGCGCCGAAGGCGGCCGGGTTGATGGCCTCGAGGAAGACGCCGTTGCCGCGCAGCGGCGGAGGATCTTTGCGGCTGCAACCGCCGCCGCCCAAGGCGCCGGAGAGAATGTCGATGATGAAGGCAAGCCCGAAGCCCTTATGGCCGGCCGCGCCGCCGAGCGGCGTGAGGCTCCCCACCGGCGGCCCGTACAAGTCGGCCGGGCTGGTGGACGGGCGCCCCGCGGCGTCGAGAATCCATCCCTCCGGCAGCTTTTCGCCGCGCGCCCGCTTGACGCGGACCTTGCCTTCCGCCACCACGCTGGTGGTCATGTCGAGCACGATGGGGAAATCGGGCCCGCCCGGCACGGCGACGGCGATGGGGCTGGGCGAAAGCCGCCGCGCGATGCCCCCGAATGGCGAGAGCACCTGCCCGCCGCCGTGGTTGTTGGTCGTAACAATACCGACCATGCCGTGCTCCAGCGCCTGGGCGGCATACTCGCCCAGCCGGCCCACGTGGCCGCTCTGGTAAAGCTGGATCGCCGCGATGCCGCTGCGCTCCGCCTTGGTGATGGCGCTGGCCATGGCGAAGCGCGCCGTCACCTGGCCGAACTGCCAGCCGCCGTCGATGACCGCCGTGCCGTCGGTCTCCCGCACCACGCGCGGCTCGGCCCGCGGGTTCACCCGGCCGTCGCCGACCATCTCGATATACTGCGGGATGCGGATGACGCCGTGCGAATCGTGCCCCATGAGGTTCGACTCGACCAGCGACTCCGCGACGCGATGGGCCACCTCCGGCGGCGCCCCCGCAGCCATAAAAATTTGCCGCGACCGGTCCGCCAGCTCCCTGGCGCTTATGTTTGGCATACGCCCTAGTGTAGTGCGCCAGAGATCCTGGCCCGCAAGAAACCGCTCCCTCACGGTCGCGGCTCAGCGGATGCAATGGAAACGACAGAGCCGCGCGCCTGGGCAAGCGGCTGCGGTACGTGCCACTATTACTGACGCACCACACTAGCTTCGCACACTGCTTTGGCCAGCGGCGGCCCGCCTAGGCTCCGCTCCCTCACGGTCGCGAAGCCGATTCCGAGCCGCGCGCGTTAGCAAGCGGTGTTTGGCTCAGGCTCCGGCCACGCGCTCAAAGAATGCGCGGGTGGCGAGCGCTGTCTTTTCCCAGGTGAACTGGCGGGCCCGCGCGCGGCCTTTCTCGGCGAGGGCCGCCCGGAGCGTCGCGTCGGCCAGCACGCGCTCGATTGCCCGCGCCAGCTCCGCAGCGCTGCGCGGGTCCACGGTCAGCCCGGCGTCCGCCACCACTTCCGGCATTGCTGATACATTGGAGGTGACCACCGGCGCGCCCGCGGCCATGGCTTCGAGCAGCGGCATCCCGAAGCCTTCGTAGAGCGACGGAAATACAAACACCGACGCTCGCGCGTACACCAGCGGCAACAGCTCCGGCGCGACGTAGCCGATGGCGCGGACCCCGGCTGCGGCTTGCGATTGCAGCTCCCGGCGCAGGTCGCGGTTCTTCCAGCCCGAGGCGCCGGCCACGATCAGCGGATGCGCCCGCCGCAGGTCCTCCGGAAGGAGCCGGTACGCCTCGAGCAAAGTCCGCAGGTTTTTCCGCGGCTCGAGCGACCCCAGGAACAGTATGTATTGCTCCGGCAGGTCGTACACCTGCCGCATCGGCTCGAGCGGGCTGCCGGGGAAAAAATCCTCGTCCACGCCGTGCGGAACCACCGTGATCTTTTCTTCCTTAATACCGAGCTTCCCGGCCAGATCGCGCTTGACGGCCTCCGACGGCACGAGGATGCCGGCGAGGCGCGGCGCGACGTGGCGCAGGAAGTGCCGGAAGTAACGGACGTTGCTCGCCGTGTGGAACTCGGGCATCAGCACGGGCGTCGGGTCGTGGATGAAGGAGGTGAGCTTGATGCGGCCAGGCGGATGGAGCAGGTGATTGGTGACGTGAAACAGGTCGGCCTGCCGCGCGGCCCACGATCCCAGCGGCAAATGCAGGTAGTTGGCGGCGAGCAACGTTCCCAGCCGCGCCACAGTCGCCGCGCGCGGATAGTTGGACCGCTCGTTGCGATTGCGGCCGAGCGAGGAAAGAAACGGAAACAGCCGGATCGTATGCGGCCGCATGCGCGGCAGCAGGCGGACGAGCAGCGCGTGGTGATAGTTCTTGACTCCGGCGCTGCGCAACAGCAGCGGCGTCGCGTCGTACAGAACCCTCACGCGCCGCCCTCGTCCTTTGCGGCCGGGCGGGGCGGGCCGCTCGCGCCGGCTTCCAGCTTCTTGTTGAGCTGCTCGATCTCCCACTCGAGCATGCCGACCTTCTGCGCCAGTTGGATGTTGTGGTCTTTGAGGCTGGAGACGACGATCGAGTAGCGGAAAAACGTGAAGGCGAAGAGCACGCCGGCAATGGCGATGAGGACGACGGCGGAGCCGCCTACGCCGATGAGGCGACCCAGCGCCTCGAGCGCCCGGTCCCACAGGCACAGGATCAGCAGCAGCAGCGCGGTGCCGAGCCACGCCATGGAGTATTCGACGCGGATGTGCTCGCGGCGCACCGACCGCACCACCAGCACGATCACCAGCAGGGCGAAGACGGCGACGGCGATGCGGATGCGCTCCATATTTATGCCCGGGCCTCAGCCGCCGGAAGTCCCATCGGGCCGGCCCCGCGAGGCCGGCAGCGCGCGCGGGCCGCTGTGAAACCGCCGCTCGTACTTGATCACGTTTACCAGCACCCCGAGCAGCACGCGGATCATGTAATACATGGCCTGGAGCGATCCGATGGTGGAGCGGCCGGCCCGCCGCGGAAACATCTGGACCGGCACTTCGCAGAAACGCAGCGCCTTGCGCTGCAGCACCACCAGGGCTTCGATCTCCGGATATTCCAGCGGAAAGCTGCGGCTGAATACCTCGAGCGCCCGCCGGTTCACGGCGGCGAAGCCGGAGGTCGGGTCGGTGATGCGCTTGCCGAGAATGGGATATAAGACGAGCGAGAACAGCAGGCCGCCCAAGCGCCGCACGGGCTGCACGCGGTAGCCGTTGGGCTTCAGAAAGCGCGAGCCGGTGACCATGTCGTAGCCGTCGGCGTGCAGCTTCCGGAGCAGCACGGGGATGTCGGCGGCGTTGTGCTGGCCGTCGGAGTCCACGCGTACCACGCACTCATATCCATGCTCGAAGGCGAACTTATAGCCGGTCTGCACGGCGCCGCCCAGTCCCAGATGATGAGGCAGGCGCAGCAACTCCGCTCCCGCCTGGCGCGCCACTTGCGGCGTGCCGTCCAGGGAGCCGTCGTCGATCACCACCACCGGCGTTCCCGGCAGCACGTCGCGGACCGAGCGCACCACCTCGCCGACCGATCCCTCTTCGTTGTAGGCAGGGATGATCACCAGCAGCGAGTTGGAGTTTAGATCCACCGCCGTCACCCGCTCAAGTCTCGCGCCCGCCGCCCTGCAGCGCCAGCTCACGCGCGGATATGGAATGCCGGCGCAGCAGGCGCCAAAAGGCGCCGCCGGACATGCCGGCGAGCTTCGCCATGGCGCGCCGTTTGGCCAGCAATCGGGGCAGATTTCGCAGCGCCTGGAAATTGGCCGAAAGCACTATTATGGCAAGTTTCCACCACTTTTCCCCGTTCCGCTGGAACTCCGCCGCCAGGCCCCGGCCGGTGGCGACGCCCCACAGGTGCATGGCGTAGCGGGCAAGCGAGAACCCTGGGATCGCCGGCCAGATCCACAGCGGAAAATTCTTGATGACAACATACAGCCGGTTCCGCTCGACGTAGAAGGCCTTGGCCGCCGAGGCCCGGCCGGCGGAGCCGGAGTAGCGATGGTAAACCACTGCCGACGGCACGTAAAGGCAGCGCCAGCCGGCCCGCTGGGCGCGCAGTCCGAGGTCTGTGTCTTCACAATACAAAAAGAAACCGGCGTCGAACCATCCCACTTGATCGAGCATGGCCCGGCGGTAAAGCGCGGCGCAGGCGCTCGGAAACAGGACCTCCCCGGAGGCGCCGAACTCCGCCGCCGGCGCCATCCAGCCGCGCTGCTTGCTGCTGCCGTCCAGGTAGATCTGCATGCCGGCGGAATCGAGCCGCTCGGGGTATTCGGTGAGCCGGATCTGCGAGGCGCACATCCCGAGCGCGGCGCCGGAGCGGCAGGCGCGAACGATCTCCTCGAGCCAGCGCGGATCGGGGAAAGCGTCGTCGTTGAGGGTGCACACAAATTCCCCGCGGGCCGCCGCGATTCCCTGGTTCACGGCCGCGCCGAAGCCGGCGTTTTCGCGGTTCTCGATGAGCCGCGCGCCGGAGCCCGCCACCAGCGGCGCGGCCACGCGCGTTCCGCTGTTGTCCACCACGATCAGCTCGAAATCAGGGAAAGTCTGCGCGCCCAGCGCCCGCAGGCACTGTTGCAGGTTCTCGCCGCCCTCGAGTGTGGGGATGATGACTGTGGCCTGGGGTGACGGCACGAACTTAGGATATTATCACCGTATCCACCATGCCCGGCGCTCTTCGCATCGGCGTGAACGCGCTGTTTCTGATTCCCGGCGGCGTGGGCGGCACCGAAATCTATCTCCGCAACCTGCTCGCGGCGCTCGCCGAGACGGACCGCGACAATCAGTATTTTGTCTTTCTCAACACGGAGACGCGCGACGCGCGGCCCGCGCTTACGCCCGCAGCGCCCAACTTCCACGCCGTTCCTTGCGGCGTTCGCGCCGTCCACCGGCCGGCGCGGCTGCTCTGGGAGCAGATCTGCCTGCCGGCGCAAATCGCTTTCCGCCGGCTGGACGCGCTGTTTTCGCCCGGCTTCACCTCGCCGCTGGCGGCGCCGGGCTGCGCCAAGGTTACTGTGATCCACGACCTGCAGCACGTCCGCCAGCCCCAGAATTTCGGGCGGCTCGAGCTGGGGGCATGGCGCGCGCTGGTGTGGATTTCGGCCCGTTTTTCGCGCCGGATCGTGACCGTATCCGAGAGTTCGCGGCGCGACATTCTGGAGTTCTACGGCCTGGCGTC
>DASQHK010000830.1:0-7338 GCA_035632135.1 Bryobacterales bacterium | reverse complement strand
GACGCGTCCGCCCGAGATGATGCAGCCGTGGGAGACGATGGAATCGACGGCCACGCCCATGCGGTGCCCTTCGTCGGCAAAAACAAATTTCGCCGGCGGATATTGCTCCATGAAGGTGCGCACGGGCCAGGAGGCGTCGTAGAGGTTGAAGACCGGGCTCACCGCGACCAGGTCCATGTGGGCTTCGTAGTAAGCGTCGAGGGTCCCGATGTCGCGCCAGTAGCGCACTTCTTTCTTGTTCTCGTCGATGAAATCGTAGGCGATCACGCGCGCTTCGCGGGCCAGCCACGGCAGAATGTCGCGGCCAAAGTCGTGGCTGGAGTGCGGGTCTTCTGCGTCGCGGCGGAGCGCGTCAGCCAGCACTTCGGTCGAAAACAGGTAAACACCCATCGATGCGCTGCACCTGGCGGGATTAAAGTGTGACGGCTCCGGCAGCCCGTGCTGCGGCTTCTCTTCGAAGCCGACGATCCGGCTGTCATCGGTGATGGTCGTGATCCCGAAGCGCGGCGCTTCGGCGGGCGTCACCTGGATGGTCGCCAGCGTCACGTCGGCTCTTTTCTGCTGGTGCCAGGCCGCCATGTGCGCGTAGTTCATTTTGTAGATGTGGTCGGCCGACAAGATGAGCGTGTAGGGAGTCCCTTCCTCCAGAATGCTGCTCAGGTTCTGATACACCGCGTCGGCGGTGCCCAGGTACCAGTTGTCGCTGACCCGCTTCATCGGTGGCAGGATCTCGATGAACTCGCCCATCTCCGGCGACAGGATGTTCCAGCCCAGGCGCAGGTGGCGGTTCAGGCTGAGCGCTTTGTATTGGGTGAGGATATACACCTTGCGCAGCCCGGAATTGATGCAGTTGGAAAGCGTGATGTCGATGATGCGGTAAATACCGCCGAAGGGAACGGCCGGCTTGGCCCGCTCCCTCGTCAGGGGCCAGAGGCGCTCACCCGCGCCGCCAGCCAGCAAGATTGTGAGGACATCTTGCATGGAGGGACGACAGAACTCCTTTATAGCACGCGGCGGCGTGCCGCCGCAGCGTCGGCCACCGCTCCGATCGGTCGGTTCCGAGCCGCGATCGAAAGGGAGCGGTGGCTGGCGATGCTCCTTACGGACGGATCACGGGCCTGGGATCCGGCGGCGTACGACCAGGAACCTCTCAGCCGGCAACCTTGTTAGCATAAGACCATGGCGACGGTGGTCCTTCCGGAGATCGGCGAGGAGGTCGTCGACCGCCTGGAGCCGCTCTACCACGTCATCCTGCTCGATGACGACGACCATACCTACGACTATGTCGTGGAAATGCTGGTGAAGATTTTCGGCTTCACCGAAACCGTGGCCTTCCGCCACGCCGTGGAGGTCGATACCGACGGCCGCACGCTGGTCGCGACCTGCCCGCTCGAAGAAGCCGAGCGCAAGCGCGACGCGGTCCACGCCTACGGCCCGGATTGGCGCCTGGAGCGCAGCAAGGGGTCCATGTCGGCCATCATCGAGCCGGCGGGCCCGTCGGAGGATTAGCTCCGGACCGGAGCGCCGCGACGCTATCCGGCCGACTCGCCGATGTCGCCGGAACGGCTCACTTCGAGACCCAGCTCCTGCTTCTCTTCCCGGCTCAGCGGCTTGCGCTGCGCAACCGCATCTGTGGTCCGCGCCACGGCGGCCTCCGCCGCCGGCGGCGAAGCCTGCGCTGCCTTGGCGGCGTCCTCATAGCCCGCCGCCGCGTGATACAGGGCCTTGTCGTAAAACTGCGAGACCGCCATCGCCAGCTCATGCTCGAGCGGCAGCTCGGCGGCCGATTCGGCGGCGATCGCCCCGCGGATGAAATCGAGCAGGATGCTCTTCGCCGTGGTCAGCGCGAACAGCACCTGGCTGAAGGGGATGTTTTCCTGGCAGCGTCGCCGCCCGAAGGCTTCGTAGCGCGTCTTCACCGCGAATTCGGTTCGCGAGCTGAGCCACTGCCCCAGGTTGTGAAACAGATCGAGCGCCCGCTCGTGCAGGTCCTCTTCCGACAATTTGTGATAGGCGGCCGTCCGGGGATCGTGCCGGACCTCCGCGATCAGATCATTGGTCAGCCGGTCCGCATTCTGCTGGATCAGCCGGAGCAGCCTTTGCGAGATCATTACCGCCTCCCTCTGGTGGCCCCCGCGCGCGTTCCCTTGCTTATCGGCAGTTACCGGCGCCTGGCTGCACCCCGCGCTTTGCCGCCGGCCGCTTTCTGCATGACGGCCTGCATGGCGGCCGCACCCGGATGGCGCGTGGCCACCGTCTCGAGCGCCTGCGCAATGCCGGCATGATTGAACATCTTGCGATACGCTTCGGCCACCGGCTTGAGCTTGAACCACACGGCCACGTGCTCGAACGTCGTGAGGCTGAACAATTCCTCGTTGAGCAAGCCCTTGGAAACGAACGTGCAAGTCATGTCCCAATAGCCCATTACCATGCCGACGTAGGTGCGTTCCTTGGTGCCTTGCGGGTATCTCTTCTCAAAGTCCTTGAAGTCTTTGAACTTCAAGTCGCTCTGCACAAAATCACGCGCTTTGCGGAGCGCTTTCTCGCGGCGCAGATCGTAGAGCTGGAGCAGCAGCTTGGCGTCTTCCCGGGTCGGTGCTTTGGCCACGCAAATCCTCCTGGATGATGATCAGAGATTCCCTCATCATACACCAGGAGCGTCACATTGTTCTGGGGATTTGCTGCCGGGCAGCGGGGCGTTGCGGTCAGCTCACCAGCCGCGCCAGCACGTCGTCGTCGGCGCAGAATTCCGCGTGCGGCATGCGGATGCAGCCTAGGTCGCAGCGGTGGTCGGGAAAGAGCCGGCGGAACATGCTGCGGGTCCACTTTTCGGCCTGGCTCCACTCCACAAAGGTATTGCCAAGGCAGACGCCGCCGCCTTCGATCAGGCACACAAACTCGCTCGAGTCTTCCACCTGCTGCACGGCCAGGTGCACCATATCCTTCGACACCTGGTGGATCTCGCTGAGCTGTGGCATGCTTCGATCTTGCCGCATGCCTGCCGGAGGAACCAATAGAACGGGCGGTCCATCACCCCGGAGTACCCCGGTACCCGGATTCCTATCCCTGTGAGTATGTCTCGACGCGCGCGGGATACGCCCGCTCATATGCTTCAATCTGTGGCGTCTTCTCCAGAAGATAGCCAAGCTGATCGACGCCGGCCAGCAGGCATCGCTTCGAGAACGCGTCGATGGGGAACTGCACCGCGCGGCCGCTGGGCAGCCGCAGGCTCTGGGCCGCGAGATCCACCGTTAGCTCGGCTGACGGATCTTTCCCGGCCAACTGGAACAGCTCGGCGTGGGTGGCGGCGTCGACCGCGATCGGCAGCAGGCCGTTCTTGAGGCAGTTGTTAAGAAAGATATCGGCAAAGGACGTGCTGACGACGGCGCGAAAACCGAAACCAAGCAGCGCCCAGGGGGCGTGCTCGCGCGAGCTGCCGCAGCCGAAGTTGTCGCCGGCCAGAAGGATTCCCGCACCCGCCGCGCGCGGCTGATTCAGAATGAAATCGGGCTTCAGATCGCCGGCCGCGTCATAGCGCCAGTCGTGGAACAGATCCTTGCCTAAGCCGGTCTTGTCGGTCGTCTTCAAGAACCGCGCCGGAATGATCTGGTCGGTGTCAACATTATCAATAGGCAGGGGGACGAGCTTCGCGGAGAATGCGGTGATGGGTTCCATTTCAATCGTCAATCCCAAAATCGTCAATCGTCAATTCAAAAGGGTCCTCACGTCGGTTATGACGCCGGTGATGGCGCTGGCGGCGGCGGTCAGCGGGCTGGCCAGAAATGTCCGGCCGCCCTTGCCCTGCCGGCCTTCGAAATTCCGGTTGGAGGTGGAAACGCAGTATTGCCCCGCCTGCAGCTCGTCGCCGTTCATGGCGATGCACATGCTGCAACCCGGCTCGCGCCAGTCGCAGCCCGCGGCCCGGAAAATCTCCGGCAGGCCCTCCGCTTCCGCCTGCTGCTTCACGTGCTGCGAGCCCGGCACCACCAGCACGCGCAGCTTCGGATTCACCTTGCGGCCTTTGAGCAGCGTCGCGGCCAAGCGCAGGTCCGAGATGCGCGAGTTGGTGCAGCTTCCGATGAACACCACGTCCACCGGATGCCCGAGCAGCGGCCGGCCCGCCTCGAGGCCCATGTACTGGAGCGCCTTGGCCACGCTCGCGCGCTCGGAAGCTTCCGGCAGTTTCGCCGGGTCGGGCACGGGCGCGGTGATCGGGATGCCCATGCCGGGATTGGTTCCGTAAGTGATCATCGGCTCGAGCGCGTTGGCGTCGATGGTCACGCTGCGGTCGTAGCGGGCGCCGGGGTCGGTGGGCAGCTTGCGCCACGCCTCGACCGCCGCGTCCCAAGCCGCGCCTTTCGGCGCAAACGGCCGGCCCGCCAGGTATTCGAAGGTGGTATCGTCGGGCGCGACCAGCCCAGCTCGCGCCCCGCCTTCGATCGACATATTGCACACCGTCATGCGGCCCTCGACCGAGAGCGCCCGGATGGCGCTGCCGGTGTACTCGAAGACGTGGCCGGTGCCGCCGCCGATGCCGATGCGAGCGATCAGCGCCAGGATGATGTCCTTGGCTGTCACGCCCGGCTTGAGCGTCCCATCCACGCGCACCTCGAAGGTCTTGGACGGCGCTTGCAGCAGGCACTGCGTAGCCAGCACGTGCTCCACCTCGGTGGTGCCGATGCCGAACGCCAGCGCGCCCAGCGCCCCGTGCGTGGAGGTGTGGCTATCCCCGCAAACGATAGTCAGGCCCGGCTGCGTCAGCCCCTGCTCCGGCCCGATGACGTGGACGATGCCCTGGTCTTTGCTCGTGATCCCGTAAAGCGGCACCCCGAACTCGCGGCAGTTCGTCTCGAGCTGATGGATCTGCTTGGCGGCGATAGGGTCAACGATGGGCAGCGTCCGGTCGGTAGTAGGAATACTGTGGTCGACCGTGGCCAGCGTGTGGCCGGGCCGGCGGACCTTGAGGCCCTTCTCCCGCAGCCCCTGAAACGCCTGCGGTGAGGTCACCTCGTGCACCAAATGCAGGTCAATGTACAGCACCGGCGGGCAGCCCGCCTCCTCGGCGACGATGTGCGCGTCCCAGATCTTCTGGTAAAGAGTGCGCGGATTTTCAGCAGCCATCATAGTGATTTTACCAATGCAACCACAGATGAACACGGATGAACACAGATCGGACTGGGTTTTCCCATCTGTGTTCATCCGTGTTCATCTGTGGTTCCCAGCCTTTTCAAAATCTCCCTACTGTCGACGCGCTCCATGGCGACGGCGCCCAGGGCGTCTTCCACGTATTCGGCGCGGCGCATGCCGGCCAGCACGGCGCTCAGGCCGTCGAGTCCCAGCAATACATTCAGCGCCAGGCGGCTCAGCGATTCCCCGCTCGGCGGGTAGCCCGCCTGGGCAAGCTGCACGCGCACGGCGTCGGACGATTCCTGTTGTGATGCGGAGAGGTAGCGCTGCACGTTGTCAAAGGCGGCGTTGATCAGCGGGATGAATTGGTTCTGCCACGCCTCCCAGCCCGGCCGGCCCGATAAGTTCTTCCGGGACTGCTGGAGCCACTCCTGAATGGGGCGGATGACATAAGGGCCGGCGGTCTGCTCCCAGTGGGCGAGCGAGCGCAATTGCGGCACGATCTCCAGCAGCGAGTTGGCAATGCCCGGGCCCATCAGCTCGCCGCCCACGTCGAGGGCCAGCTTCTGCTCGTGTTCGGCCAGCGGGCGCAGCATTCTCCGCAGATCATCCCGGTCCGGAGGTTTCGAGCCGGGGGCCCGAAAATCGGCGAGGCGGACCAGGCAGCCGCCGTGGTAGGCGTTGAGCGGGCGGTTCGCCAGCACGCCAATTCCCTTCTCCCGGCAGAACTCCAGCACCGTCTTGCCGCCGTTGTTGCGCTCGAGCGCGCCGCCACTTTCGTAGAGGTTCAGCGGCAACTGCACGACGCGAAAGTGGTGGTTCGCCGAGACCGCTTCCGCCGCCGCCAGCGTGCGCGCCACGGACGTATGCGCAGGCGCTGCCTCGGCAAGGGCGTAGTTGTTCGAGCTGACGCCGTACCAGCGGATACGGCCCTTCGCCACCTGGCTTTCCAGGAACCGCAAAGCTTCGCCGACGCGCCGGTAAAACTCGTCGTGGTCCGCCGCGGTGAGCGGGCGATGGCGGGCGATGTCTTCCAGGTAATACTCGGGATTATGCAGCAGATAGACATCGATGCAATCCGTCTGGAGCCGCTCGGAGGAAAGCTGCACCTGCGTCTCCAGAAACTCCGGGTGGATCGAGTGCCACAGCCCGTCGGCGTATTTCACGACCTCGGGAAAATTGCGCTGCTGGGCGAGCGCGAGGTTCCGGCCCTGGATGTAGCCGCCCTTGGTGACAATGATCACGCCGCCGCGCGGCCGATTCTGGAGAGTGCGGCCAACCAGCGTCTCCGAGTCGCCGTCCATGTAATTCGCGCTGGTGTCAATGAGGTTGCCGCCGCGGTCGAGATAGGCGGCAAGCGCGTCGGCCTGCACTGCATTGCCGTCGGCGACGCGATAGCAGCCGAAGCCGAGCGGATGGCACTCAAGGCCGGTCGCGCCGAGAGGGCGAAGGGCGGTCATTGCGGCAGGTACCCCTCGAAGTTCTCGAGCAGCGCGCGGGCCACCGTGATCGGGAAATCGTCGCGGCGGCCGCCGGCGTCGTTGTAATCCTCCTGCACGGCCTTCCAGCGCTCGTAGATGCCGGCTTGGATCTGGACGAACTGCCCGTCTTCGATCTCTTCGCCGGGCGCAAAATTCAACTCGCAGGCGAAAACCCGGCCGGGCTTCTGGGGGTTATAGAGGGGGATGCCGAACTTGCGGCAGATGAGCGGCCGGTGCTCGTAGATGCGGCACGCTCCGTCTTCGGAGAGCGCCGGGCAGGCCAGCCGCGTGCCCTCCGGCGGCAAATGGCCCCAGGCCTCGATCAGGCCGTGCTCGCGCAGAATCGCCTCGCGGCGTGGCAAATACTGGCGCGCCCGCGCCTGGAGGTCGTCCCGCTCGGCCGCGGGCATCTGGCGCACCGCGCGCGAGATGACCGCCGCCTCGGGCTCGGTGATCTGAAACAGGTGATGGCAGCACTGCGCGCAGCCGCGGCGGCAGTGGATCCGCTCGCCGTGCAACGCGATATTGCGATTGAACTCGGCCGTAACCTCGCGGCAGGCTTGGTCATAGCGCTCGAGAATTGGGTTCGTTCGTGCGATTTTCACGCGATCGCCTCGCGAGCCGCCCGGAGGACTTCCCAGGCATGTTCAACAGCCGAAAATTGGGTTCGAACGTGCAACTTTCATCCCATGGCCTCGCAGACGGCACGGCCCACTTCCTCGGTCGTCGC
>DASQHK010000829.1:0-5578 GCA_035632135.1 Bryobacterales bacterium | reverse complement strand
TGGGATTTGAAACCGCGCTGGCGAGCGCGACGCTGACCAACGTGGCGCGGCGTGATCCGTACAATAGCAATCACAAGATGAGTTTCGCGCAGCTTGAGGCGCTGGCCCCGGCCTACGACTGGAAGGGCGCGTTCCGGCTGCTGCATGTGGCGGCCACAGGCCCGGTGAATGTTGCCCAGCCCGAGTTCCTGAAAGCGTTCAACAAGCAACTGGAGCAGGCGCCGCTTGAGACGTGGAGGACGTGGCTGCGCTGGCGGGTGGTGAATGGCCGGGCGCAGTTCCTCTCGAAGGCATTCTATGACGAATGGTTCCACTTCGACCGCACGGTGCTGTCCGGCGTGGCGCAGCCGCAAGCGCGGTGGAAGGTGTGTGTTTCCTCGACCGACGCGACGCTGGGCGAGGCGCTGGGACGGCTGTACGTGGAAAAACATTTTCCGCCGGAGGCGCAGCGGCGCATGCAGCAACTGGTAGCCAACATGCGGGCGGCGCTGGGCGAAGAGCTGCAGTCGGCCGATTGGCTCGCGCCGGAGACGCGCCGCAACGCGCTGCGGAAGCTGGCGACATTCGACCCGCGCATCGGCTATCCGGTGAAGTGGCGGGATTATGCGGGAGTGGAAGTGTCGCGCGGGAGTTATCTGGCGGACAAGGAGTCGGCGCTCGTCTGGGAACGCAAGTACCGCGCGTCGAAGATCGGCCAGAAGCTGGATCGCACGGAGTGGAGCATGACGCCCCCGACGGTGAATGCTTACTATTCTCCTCCGCGGAATTCGATCACGTTTCCGGCCGGGATCCTGCAGCCGCCGTTTTTCGACATGGATGCGGACGACGCGGTGAATTACGGGGCGATCGGCGTGGTGATCGGCCATGAGATGGGACATGGGTTCGACGATCAAGGGTCGAAGTACGACGCCGACGGCAATCTGAAGAACTGGTGGACGGATCAGGACCGGGCGAAGTTCGAAGCGCGCGCGGCGTGCGTGGTGAACCAGTTCGATTCCATCGATGTGGGAGAGGGGTTGCATCACACCGGGAAGCTCGTAGCCGGCGAAGCGATGGGCGATCTGGGGGGCGTGACACTGGCGTACAAGGCGTATCATCGGTCACTCAACGGGAGGGAGCCGCCGGTGATCGGCGGGCTGACCGGCGACCAGCGTTTCTTCCTGGCGTATGCGCGGGTGTGGGCCCAGAGTCAGCGCGCGGCGGCGATGCGGCGGCAGCTTGCGACCAACCCGCATCCGCTGGGCAAGTACCGCACCAACGCGACCCTGCAGAACGTGCCGGAGTTCCACAGGGCGTTCGGGTGCAAGCCCGGCGACCCCATGGTGCGGCCGCCGCGAGAGCAGTGCCGGTTGTGGTGACGCGCGGGGCGGGGACGTGATAGAGTGTCCCCTAGGAGGAGTCTGATGGCTCAATGGACCAGACGTGATTTCCTGAAAACCAGCCTGGCGGCCGGCGTTGTGTCCAGCGTGGGCGGCACGGTGTTCGCGCAGGCGGCGAAACGCTCGGCGACCGACTGGGTGACGCTCGGCAAATCGAACGTCAAAGTGACGAGGCTCGCCTTTGGAACCGGCACCTTCGGCGGCCGCGTGCAGCGGGAACTGGGGCAGGACGAATTCACCCGTCTCGTCCGGCACGCTTACGACCGCGGCATCCGCTTCTTCGAGACGGCCGAAAGCTATCACGGCCTGCCGGAGATGCTCGCCATCGCGCTCCAGGGCATCCCCCGCGACAGCTACAAGCTGATGACGAAGTACAGCACGCCGGCCTCCGGCGATCCAGCGGCCAAAATCGACCAGTTTCGCCGGCAACTGGGGACGGAGTATATCGACATTCTCCTGCTGCATTGCCTGCGGCCGCCAACCTGGGCGGCTGATTACCAGAGCCTGCAAGACGGACTCTCTGCGGCGAAAGACAAGAAGATCATCGGCGGCTACGGGGCCTCCGTTCACGGCCTGCCGGCGCTGCGGACCTTCCCGGGGAACCAATGGCTGGAAATCGCCATGATCCGCATGAATCACAACGGCACGAGGATGGACACCGCGGAGATGCGCGACATCAATGCGCCGGGCAATGTGGACGAAGTTGTGGCGCACACCAAGCAGGTGCACGCGCAGGGCATGGGCGTCATCAGCATGAAGCTCTGCGGCGAGGGCCGCTTCACGACAGCGGAAGACCGCGACGCCTCGATGAAGTTCGCCATGAAGCTGGGGTGCGTGGACGTGGTCACCATCGGGTTCAAGAACACGGCGGAGATCGACGAAGCGATCGACCGCATGAACCGCGTGCTGAACGCCTGACGCTGCGGCCGCGGGGCTTCACCGGCATTCAGCTTCGGATTCGAACCAGAGAGCGGCCGATCTCGGAAATGCTGGCGACTCCGGCGAGGCCCATGTCGTTCGCCAGCTCCGTTCGCAAGAGCTGGAGGACGCGCGCGACGCCGCGCTGCCCGAAGCAGGTCAATCCCCACAGGTAAGGCCGCGCGACGCCGACGGCGGTGGCGCCGAGCGCGAGCGCCTTCAAGACGTCGGTGCCGCGCCGAAATCCGCCGTCGATCAACACGGGAATCTTTCCGCCGGCGGCCTCCACGCACTCCGGCAGAGCTTCGATCGTTCCGCCCACGTAGTCGAGCTGGCGGCCGCCATGGCTCGATACAACCACGGCGGAGGCGCCCGCCTGGACGGATTTGGCCGTGTCTTCCGCCGTCAGGATGCCCTTGATGAGGAGCGGCAGCTTCGTCATGTCACGCAGCCGGCGAATGGTGTCCCAGGTGGGGTTGGGGAAGGGCCTTTCCGGATAGATGCCGACCTGGTCGGGCTTCTCATCCGGCTGGCGGATCAGCTTTCCCTGCGCATCGCGCGGTATTCGCGCTTCACACCAGGCGCGCACGAACTTGTTGCGAACGCTGCGCTCGCGATGGCCTCGATAAACGTGGTCAACCGTGAAGCAGACGCCGCTCGCGCCCATGTCCTCCAGTTTCTCGAAGAAATCGACTGACGTATTCTTGGTGCGAAACGCCTCCCCGGTGGTGAGCTGCCACCAGTTTTTGGGACCCTTTCCGGAAGTCAGGAACCGCTCGATGCCGCCGTTGGTGATCATCATGGCGCCCGATGCGGCCGCCGCTTTGGCCACCTCTTCCTCTCCGTTGGGGCAAAAGCAGTTCTTGCCTCCGGCCGGGTCAATGAAGATGGGGAAGTCGAGTTTCCTGCCGAGAAAATTGGCGGAGAGATCGATCTTGTGGACATCGGTCAAGAATCGGGGGCGGAGAATGATGCGCCGGAAGCCCTCGCGGCTGTCGTGCAGCGAGGCTTCGTCTTCCGCGCCCTCATCCAGGTAGTCCCATGCCAGCGGATCGAGTTTGGATTTTGCGAGCTTGGCAAAGTCGAATGTATTGACGAGGTCGAGCAGGGGATCCGCGCCCGCGCGCTTCTGCCCTCGCAACAAGGGCGAGGCGAGAAAGAACTGAACCAAAGATCGGAAAGCTTCACGCCGGCTCAGCATGGCAGTCTTGATCCTGCCAGGGGATGATACTCACGAGCAATGATTCGTGTCAAGATCGCTGTGCCGGCCCGGCTCCGAGCCAGCGCCGGTCAGCCGTGCAGGTCCTCGGTGTTGCGGGTAATGGCGCCGTAGGCGTCCGGGCGGCGGTCGCGGAACAGCGGGAAGCGCTGCCGGGCGCGGACAACCGCCTCGCGAGCGATCTCGGCGGAGATGATTTGCTCCTCCGTTCCGCTGGCTTGGGCCATGATCTTGCCGCACGGATCGATAATCATGCTCTTGCCCGACATCCGCCACTCGCCCTCCTGGCCCACGTGATTGCAGGCGGCCAGGAAGACGCCGTTTTCGAGGGCGCGCGTGGTCAGGAAGTTCTCCCACGGGTCGTCGATGGGGGTGGCGTAGGGGGCGATGATCAGCTCCGCGCCGTTCAGAGCCAGGCAGCGGCAGGACTCCGGGAAGAGGTTGTCATAGCAGGTGGAAAACCCCAGCGTCCACTCGCCCAGCCGGAAAACGGGGAACGACGACCCGCCCCGGAAGTAGATTTTCTCCACACTGAGCAGCGCTGCCGGGTGCACCTTGCGATACTTTCCGGCAATCCGGCCTTCCGGACTGATCAGCATAGCGGTGTCGTAGTAGAGGCCGGGCCGCGCCATCTCAAAAATCGTAGAAACGATCCACAGCCCATGCCGTCGCGCCGCCTCTTTCATCTGCGTCTGCGTGTAGCCGTCGTCACCTTCCGCGTATTCCATATACCGGAGGTCCCGATATTGAGGGAAGTATTCATTGTTGAAGAACTCCGGCAGGACCACGAGATCGCTCTTTTCCCGCGAGGCCTGTTCCACGAGCGCGCAGGCGTGCTCCACGTTTTCATCGCGCGCCGCCGTCCGGCTGTTCATTTGAATGAGAGTGATCCGCATGGCCACCATGGTTACATTTTTTCTGGACCGGCGGCGGCCCCGTAACCTGGACCGGGGGCGGCTCGATGATCTTCTCGCCGAGCCACACGGCCCATCTCCCCTGGCGGCCCCAGGGAGCAGACCACTGCCAGAATGCGATCTCCGAGCAGCACTCCGAACCGCGACAGATGGCCGCTGCGAGGATCGGGATCAACACTGTAAATCGGTGCGAGATTGCCGGCGGCCCCGTTGATGCACCGAACCGTTCCGCCGAGCTTCGGACCGGCCGGAATCGTGAGCGCGGAGGTCAGTGCATCGGTTCGGGCTTCGGGTACACCATGGTCACCGGATCGGGCAGCGGGAGCCGCTCGATCGGCATTCCCTGCGCCAGCTTGCGGAACGAATACTGCGGATGGTTGGGATCGCCCTTGAGCACATCATCCAGGTTGCCGACCGCCAGCATAACGAGCCGGCCGGGGTGCAGATATTTCTGCGCGACGCGCAGCACTTCGTCGGCGGTGACGGCGCGCAAATGGTCGCGGTAAGTTTCCCAGTAGTTCGCGGGGCGGCGGGTGTACTCGTCGGCGGCGAAGGTGGCGGCGACGATGGACGGCGTGGCGAAGAAGCGCGGGAAGATTTCCACCTCGTAGTTGACGGCGGTGGCGAGGTCGGTGGGGCTGACCTTCTCCTTGCGGATGCGGTTGATCTGCTGCACGACGATGTCGGCGGCCTGGGCACAGGTGGCGCTCTTGGACTGGAAGAAGGCCCGGAATACCCCGTCGTAATATACACCAGCGGCCATGGTGGTGCGGGCGTCGTAGGCCAAGCCCTGCTCGTCGCGGACGCGCGAGCCGATCCAGGAAGTGAACACGCCGCCGCCCAGAATCTGATTCATGATGGCCAGGGCGTAGTGGTCGGGGTTGTCGCGCATTACGCCCAGCTCGCCAATGGAGACGCGGCACTGGTTCACCTCGGGCTTGTTGATGAGATAGAGGCCGGGCTGGGGCGTGTAGTCGGGCTTGGGAACGGGGGGAACTTCCGGCTTCTCGCTGCCCCAGCCGCCCATGGCCTGCTCGAGCTTGGCGAGCATCTCCTTGGTATCGAAATCGCCGGAGACGGCGAAGAGGAAGTTCGCCGGGTGGTAATACTTTCGGTGGAAAGCGATCAAGTCGTCGCGGCTGATGGCC
>DASQHK010000828.1:0-4584 GCA_035632135.1 Bryobacterales bacterium | reverse complement strand
CAGAAGTTCCTCGAGAAACAGCAGGCCGAGCTGTTCGGCGTGGTGCGCGAGCAGGAAGCGGAAAAGGAGCGCCGGAAAAAAGACGAGGCCGCCGCTTCGGGCCGGCCGCTCGATCCCTACTATCTCGCCGAAGGCGAAACCGTTTCCCACCTCGATCTCACGCCCGACGGCCGCTTGGTCACATTTCTGCTGGCGGAAAAGTCGCGCCAGGCGGCGGATGTGATGTACCAGCGGCTGGTGACGCAAAGCGGCTTCACCGAGCCGGCCTCCACCCGCGCCAAAGTTGGCGATCCGCCGCCGTCGGTCAAGATGGGCATCCTCAACATCGCCGACGGCAAGGTGAAATGGGCGGAAAGCGAAAAATACAAGCGGGGGGTGATCTTCGCCGGGCCGTGGTGGTCGCCCGATGGCAAGCACGCCGTGGTCAAAGTGCTCTCGACCGACTTCAAAGATCTGTGGCTCGAAGCGCTCGATTGCGAGACCGGCCGCACGCGCACGCTGTTTCAGGATCACGACGACGCCTGGATTCCTATCTTCCCCTCGCCCCCGGTGGGCTGGCTCGCGGACAGCCACGCCATCTACACCACCTCCGAGCGCGACGGCTACCGGCACCTCTACACGGTCGATCTGGAGGGCAACATCCGCCAATTGACCCACGGCCGCTTCGATCTGGCCGCGGCGGCGGAGCTTGGGGAGGGCGCGCCGCAACCGGAGCTTTCCCGCGACGGCCGCCGCTGGTATTTCCACGCCAACATCGAAGATTCGGCGGAGCGGAATCTCTACACCATGCCCGTGGAGGGCGGCACCCCGGTGCGGCTCACACCGCGCGGCGGCTGGAACCGGGCGTTTCTCTCGCCGGACGAGAAGAAGATCGCCCTGCTGCGCACCACGCCGAACTCCGTGCAGGAAGTGTACCTGGCTGATAATCCGGCCGCCGGCGACGACGCCAAAGCGGCCGGCTTGCGCCGCATCTCGCACTCCACTACGCCCGAGTTCGAGGCGGTGGATTGGGCGGCGCCGGAGTTCGTCGAGTTTCCCGATAGCGAGGGAACGATGATCGCCGCGCGCCTCTACCGGCCACGCCGGCCGCACCCGCTGCACCCGGCGCTGCTGCACATCCACGGCTCCGGCTACGCGCAGATCGTGCGCCGCAAGCTGGACACCGATTACCTGCACACGTATATTCAATATCTATTGACCCGAGGCTATACGATCCTCGAGATCGACTACCGCGGCAGCGCCGGCTACGGCCGCGACTTCCGCACCGCCATTTACCGGCACATGGGCGGCGAGGACCTCGCGAGCGTCCTGGCCGCCGCCGGGTATCTCGCGCGCGAGCAGGGCATCGATCCCCGCCGCATCGGCATTTTCGGCCGCAGCTATGGCGGCTTTATGACCCTCATGGCCATGTTCACCCGGCCGGGCGTTTTCGCCGCCGGCGCGGCCATGGCCCCAGTCACCGACTGGGCGCACTATAATCACGGATATACGGGCACCATCCTGAACATGCCGCAACAGGACGAGGAATCTTTCCGCCGCAGCTCGCCGATCTACTTTGCGCAAAACCTGCGCGATCCACTGCTTGTTTTGCACGGCATGGTCGATAACAACGTGCTCTATCAGGATTCCGTGCGGCTCTCCCAGCGCCTGCTGGAGCTGAAGAAAACCGGCTGGCAACTGGTATCCTATCCGGTCGAAAGCCACGTGTGGGCCGAGGAATCCACCAAGCTCGATTGCCTGCGGCGGCTGGGGGAATTTTTTGATAACACTCTGAAGAAGCAGTAGGCAGACGGAAGGGAGGAACTATGACTGACACGATGGGACGCCGCGAGGCGCTGAAGCTGGCCATGCTGGGCGCGGCGGCGGCCAAAGCAGGGCGCGCGATGCCGCCGGCGAAAACCGCAACTCCGGATTTTCACGGCCTCCAAGTGGGGCTGACTTCCTACTCCACGCGCAAGCTGACGCTCGAGATGACCGTCGAGGCGCTGCGCCATCTCGACATCCACTACATCTCGCTCAAGGACATGCACCTGCCGCTTTCCTCGACGCTCGAAGAGCGCCACAAGGCGAAACAGTTGTGCGAGAAGGCCGGCGTCGCGATCCTGGGGGTCGGCGTGATTTACTTGAAGGACGACGAGGCCGAGATGCGCCACGCCTTCGAGTACGCCCGCGACATCGGCGCGCCGGTGGCGACCATCTCCCTGCTGCCTTCGGCTCTGCCGACTCTGAATCGGGTCATCAAGGATTTCGACATCCTGGCCGCCATCCACAACCACGGCCCGGGCGACAAGAATTTTCCCTCGCCGCTCGGCGTGCTCGACGCCGTTCAGAGCCTGGACAAGAAAATCGGCTGCTGCGTGGATGTGGGCCACACGGCACGGCTGGGCCTCGATCCGGTGGAGGCGCTGCGCAAGTGCGCGCCACGGCTCTACGGCATCCACATCAAAGACCTGGCGGACACGAGCGTCAAGGCCCGCGGCGTTCCGGTGGGGACTGGTGTGCTGGACGTTGTCGGCATGCTGAAGGTGCTGGCGTCGCAGCGCTTCTCGCAGCTTGTGGCGCTCGAATACGAGACCGACGCCGACGCCCCTATTCCGGGCATCGCCGAGTCGTTCGGCTTTCAGCGCGGGGCGCTGGCGGTGATTTAAGTCGAGGGTTATCTCTTCAGGCCGGCGGGCCAGTTGACGACGACGGTTTCTTTGCCCTCGAGCTGCTCAGGCGCCGGGCGGAAGAAGCGGTTCCGCCGCACGCAGTTCCGCCAGGCCAGGGCGGCGAACTGATTCTACACTACGGGGAGGCTCAGGCGGGCGTTCAGTTGTCCAGGGCCTTGTCCATAATGGGCAGGCTTTCACCCCGGAACAGCTTATGATATAGATAATAGGCAATGAGGCTGGGACGGTTCACAGCCCCGGTACGGTGCATGAGCTGGTGGATCGTGGACGCCACGATGCTCTCATCCACGCTGATCACCGCGGCGATCTCCCGGTTGCCACGCCCGCAGGCCATCAGCATCAGCACGCGCTGCTCGCGCGCCGTGAACTGCGACCAGGGGTCGTTCTCGGTGCCGGTCTTCGGCAGGAACTCGACCATCTGGATCAGGTCCATGTAGCGCGCCAGGATGTGCGGGGGAATCCAGGTCCCGCCCGATGACAGCCGCCGGATCGCCGCCGCCAGGCTGTCGCCCGAGGTGTGCAGATCGAGGTACCCGCGCGCTCCTGACTCGAGCAGGATCATGGTAACCGAGTCGTCCTCGGCGGAGCCAAGAATCAGAAACTGAAGGTGATTGAAGCGGGAGCGGACGGTGGAGATGGTGTCGGCCAGCTCCGGGCCGTGCTTATCGGAGTCGGTCATCACCACGTCGGCGTGCTCGTATTCGTCGTCTGGAACGTCTTCGAGCAGCCGCGTCCGGCTCCAGCCGATAATGATATCGCGCTCGCTGCGCAGCCGGCTCTTCACCTCTTCGTAGAACTGCGCGTCGTCGTCGACCAGCAAGACCCTAGCCTGACTCGCGGGCACCGGCTTCTCCTAGCAACATGTAATCTAACACGCAGCAGACTACGATGTCTCTCGGGCAAACAACCTACCACTTCAGTGGTACTCCTAGCATTCTCAACGAGTTACGACAAAAGGGGAGGTCGAATGGGAGAATTCAGCGGCCGTCCTCTTTGGGGGGACCGACCAAGGAAAGGACAAACGTAGCCAGCACCATAATCGCAAGCACCCCGGGAATCACAATGTGGTACATGGTTTCCTCTTTCCTCGAACAAGTTACAAGCACCCGTCGTGCCACTTAGTCTTATCGGCCGCTTCCCGGACTCATGAGCTTCAAAAACGGGCGGTTAGCCCGATCCGAGCCAACCAGTTGGTTAGACGCGCGGCAGTGTCAGGGGTGGCAAAGAAACGCCAGTGGAGGGAAATTTGGACGCAGCGGAGGGCGTTTTACTGTTATGAAAATTACAGCTTCAGGATCTTTGCGGCGTTGCCGGAGAGCACCTGAGTGAGCACGCCCGGATCGAGCTTCATCTCGTCGATCGCTCCCAGCACGTCGTCGTAGGTATCCACAAACTCCGATCCAAACACGACCTTGCTGAAGCCCGCGTGGCTGCCGCCGGTATTCTTGAAGTAATCGAGAAACGGGCGCATCGGGCTGCGGACGATGTGTGAAAAGACGCTCGACGTCTCCAGGTACACGTTGGGCAGTCCGGAGGCCAGCGGCAGCACCTGCTGGAAACCCCACGTACCGCCGAAATGGATGACGACGAACGTCCCTTCCGGGTGCTGGGTCGCCATGTGGTAGATGATCTGCGGAACGTCGGGCGGGAAATTCTGGTGGTGAAATAAGACGGGCATGCCGAGGCGCACGGCCTCGAAGATCATCCGCTCGGCGGCCTCGTCCTTGGGATCGTAGGTGAGCGGATTCATTTTCAGCGCTACTGCGCCGAGGTCGCGCCATTTTTTCAGCGCTTCGAGCTGGGTGTTGAGCGGCCGCACGGTGGTGGAGGCGGCGAAGAGAAAACGGTCGGGGTGGAGGCGATGGGCCTCTTCATAATGCACCGTCTGCATGATCGGCTCGACCGGCACCAG
>DASQHK010000827.1:0-2796 GCA_035632135.1 Bryobacterales bacterium | reverse complement strand
CGCGATCGCGCGCACCGTGGGCTGGGTGGCGCACTGGCAGGAGATGATCGCCGATCCCGGCATGCGCATCGGCCGCCCGCGGCAGCTCTATACCGGCCCCACCCGGCGCGACTACCTGGAGATCGGCAAGCGCCGCTAGGGCGCGCCGCCGAGCAGCGCCTGCACCTCGAGGACGCCCGCGCGGCGCATCGGCCGGCCGTCGACCGGGCTCACCGGCGCCTGGCGGATGCCGTCGGCGGGAAACACGGTCGCCTCTATCGCCTGATCGGCGAGCCGGAAGCGTACCCCGGGGAAGGCGCGCACCCGCTCGACGTCGAGTTTCACGCGCCGCTCGGTCACCTCGTGTGCGATGCCCTCGTCGAGAAGCTTGAGCGCGACGGATTCCGCCTGGTCGGTGAACAGGTGCAGCTGCACCTCGGAATGCTCGGTGGCGGTGCCCGAGAGCACCGCGCCGACCAGCCGGGGTGAGAACTCGCGGAAGTAATGCATGGCGGCCAGTGCCGCACGGCGCTGCGCATGCAGCGACTCGGCGTGCGACTCGCCGCCGAACAGACGCTGGTACTCGGCCAGCGCCGCCTCGATCTCGCTGTTCTTGGGCAGCAGTGCCGCACCGTCGTCGAGCCCGAGCCGCTCGGCGGCCTTGCGCTTGGCGACGCCAAAGTCCTGGACTCCGTGCTCGGCCATGATGCGCGCGGCCTCGGCGGCCAGCGCGCGCCGCAGGTGATCGCCGCGCGTCGGATGTCGCCTGCCGCGCATCGTCAGAAGATCGGCTCGCTGTTGGTCTGTCCCTGCGCCATCGCGCCCGGCTGCAGCTGCGGCAGGTGGTTCGCCATGAACACCTCCGGCACGCCGTCGGGGTTCTCGTCGCTCACCAGCTCGCCGCTCTCCGGCGAGATGCGCAGCGTCACCAGCCCGTTCGGCATCGGTCGCGGCTCCTCCGGCACGCCTTTGAGCGCCTCGCGCATGAAGTTGATCCAGATCGGCAGTGCGGTGCGCGCTCCCTCCTCGGCCTCGCCGAGCGGGCGCTCCTGGTCGTAGCCGACCCACACGGTGGCGACCAGATTGCGGGTGAAGCCGTTGAACCAGGTGTCCTTCGCCTCGTTGGTGGTGCCGGTCTTGCCGGCGAGGTCGTCGCGCCCCAGCACGAGCGCACGCCGTCCGGTCCCGTGCTTGATGACGTCCCTCATCATGTCGTCCATGAGCCAGGCGTTCTGCGGGCTGATCACCCGCGGGGCGATCTGGTCGGCGGGCAGCGGGGCCGGCTCCCCGTGGGTCTCCCCGCCGGGCGCCGCGGCGGGGGGCGTCACCCGGTCCGAGACCCGCACCGGGCCGGCCGCCGGCGCCGGCGACTCGCTCGAGTCGCATTGCGGGCAGACCAGGCGCGGCGCGGCGCGCCACACGACCTTGCCGGATGCGTCCTCGATGCGATCGAGGAAGTACGGCGCCACGCGATAGCCGCCGTTGGCAAACACCGCGTAGCCGTCGGCCACTTCGAGCGGAGTCGCTTCCAGCGTGCCGAGGGCGAGCGTCAGATCGTGCGGCATGGTCTTCGGGTCGAAGCCGAAGCGGCTGATGTAGTCGATCGCGTTCTGCACGCCGATGTCCTTGAGGATGCGGATCGAGACCAGATTGCGCGAGTGCACCAGCGCCTCGCGCAGCCGCGTCGGTCCGCCGAACTGGCGAGTGGAGTTCTCCGGCCGCCAGGCCTCCTCCGCTCCGGTGCCTTCGAGCACGATCGGCGCGTCGAGGAAGGTGCTCGCGGGCGTGAAGCCCTGCTCGAGCGCGGCCGAATACAGGAACGGCTTGAAGCCCGAGCCGGGCAGGCGCTTCGCCTGGGTGACGCGGTTGTACTTGTTGGTGAAGTAATCGAAGCCGCCGACCAGCGCGACGATGCTGCCGTCGTTGGGATCGAGCGCGACGAGGGCGCTCTGCGCCTCCGGCACCTGCGCGAGCTGCGCGTGGCCGGCGGCGTCGGCGACCACGTAGACGACGTCGCCGCGCTTGAGGATCTGGCCGGCGTCCCTGGGCGGCGGCCCCACGGTCTCGTTGCGCTCGCTCTTGCGCGCCCAGGAGAGCCCGTCCCAGTCGATGGCGACCGCACCGATGCCCTTGGCCCAGGCGCGGGCGCTGCGCTCGGCGACCGCGGTCACGACCGCCGGCGTCAGGTTGCCGATCGAAGCGTACTCGTCCACCAGATCGTCGTAGTCCGCAGCGCCGTTGGCCGGCAGCTCGACGCGACCGGCCGGGCCGCGCCAGCCGTGGCGGCGGTCATACTCGATGAGGCCGACGCGCACCGCGCGATTGGCGGCCGCCTGCAGCCGTCCGTCGATGGTGGTGTACACCTTGTAGCCGGCGGTCTCGGCGCTCCCGCCGAAGCGCTGGCGCAGCTCCAGGCGCGCCATCTCGGCGACGTACGGGGCCTCGACGTCGTAGAGCGGCGCGTGCGCACGCGCATTCATCGGCTCCTTGTTGGCGGCCTCGGCGGTCGCCATGTCGATGTAGCCGAGCTCGCGCATGCGCCGCAGCACGTAGGAGCGGCGCGCGGTGGCGAGCTCGGGATCGACGATCGGGTTGTAGCGCGAGGGCGCTTTGGGCACGCCGGCGAGCGCCGCGGCCTCGGCGACGTCGAGCTTGTCGAGCGGCTTGCCGAAGAAAGCCTCGGCCGCCGCCGCCACGCCGTAGGCGCGCTGGCCGAAGAAGATCACGTTGAGATACAGGCCGAAGATCTGCTGCTTGGTGAACTCGTGCTCCATGCGGTAGGTGACGAAGGTCTCCTGCAGCTTCCTGCGGTAGGTC
>DASQHK010000826.1:0-4843 GCA_035632135.1 Bryobacterales bacterium | reverse complement strand
CGGCGAACCCCGCTTCGACTTTTCAGCCTTCCCATGCGTCTTTTGAAGAGACCGAGGAACTGATGGCGGTGCCAGGCATTACACCGGATCTGTATTACGGAGGTTACGAGCACGACGCCGAGGGGCATCTCGTGCCGCGGGCCGGTTTGAGAGATTGCGTGTCGGTATTCGGTTCGACGGGGCCGATCGACGCCAATACGGCCCAGCCCGCTGTGCTGGCCGCCATCGGTCTGGCGCCGGACGCTGTTTCGGCCATCGTGACTCGCCGCCGGATGCAGCCCTTCCAGAGCGCCGGTGAGCTGGCGAATTGGGCGCAGGGAGCGGGCAATGCGGCCGCCCGCTTGCGCTTGGGCGGGAACTCGATGTTCACGCTGCGCTCGACGGCGAGGCTGCTGCTGCCCAACGGCCAGTTCTCGGATCTGCGCCGCACGGTGGCGGCGACGGTAAAATTCCTGCCCGCTACTCAAAATCCGCGGGTGCACGTGCTGCGCTGGTATGACAATGCCTGGACCCCTTAATCCCGCGGACCTCCGGAAATTCTTGGCCTTCGGCTCGGGCGTGGGCATCGAGATCGGCGACACACATCTCGAAGTAACGCTGGTGCGCGTGCGGCCCGGCGGCGTGGATGTGCTCGCGAGCACGACCATCGCCGATTTCACCGGGCGGCCGGCTGCGGAGTGGGGGGCGGAGTACGCGCGGTTTCTCGAGGCGAACGGCGCCGCACACCTGGCCGCCACCGTGCTGCTGCCGCGGCGCGAAACCATCGTGCGCCAGGTGGCGCTGGCGGGTGTGTCGTCGCGGGACCTGGCCGCGGCGCTCGCGCTTGAAATCGACACGTTGCATCCTTACGGCGAAGAAGAAGTGGTCTACGGGTGGTCGCGCCTGGAAGGCGGCGGGGCGCTGGTGGGAATTTTGCGCCGGGCTACGCTCGAGGGCTACCTCGGGCTGTTCGCGGAAGCGGGGGTGGCGGTGGCGTCGTTCACGTTCTCGGCCGCCGCGCTTTACTGCGCGCACCGCATTCCGGTGGGGCGGCAAGAGACGGCGGCAGGCGGATTCGTCGCGATGGCGCCGCAGGAAAATGGCGCGCTCGAAGTCTACGGCGAGAGTGTGGCGCGCCCTGTGTTTTCCGCCGATTTTGACACGCCGGCGGAGCGCGCGGTGGCTCTGGCGATTTCGGAGCTCCGCCTGGAGCCGGACGCGGAGCCGGTAGCGCTCGAGCGGATTCTGCCGGCGCCACGATCGAACCCCGTGGCCAACGATCTGGCGCGGCGCTCGCGGCCCTATGCGGCGGCGCTGGCGGGCGCCTGCCCGTGGCTGGCGGCGGCCGCCAACCTGCTGCCTCCGGAAAACCGGCAGTCGAACTCGCGCGCCATGTACATTCCGACGGCCGTGCTGGGGGCGCTGCTGTTGCTCACGACCGGCGCGATGCTGGCGCATTCTTCCATCGAGGACCGGCGCTACCAGCAGGCGCTTGAAACCGAGATCGCAAAAATCGAGCCGCAGGCCCGGCGCGCGCAAACGCTCGAGGCGGAGATCCTGCACGCGCAAAATCGCGCCCGGCTTCTGGATGAGTTTCGCGGGCGGACAAAGGCGGACCTCGAGTCGCTGAACGAACTGACGCGGCTGCTGGCGCCGCCCACCTGGACCAGCGTGATCGATCTGACGCCGGGAGCCGCAACGATCAGCGGCGAAACCGACCAGGCGGCGCCGCTGCTCAAGGTGCTGGACAGCTCGCGTTACTTTGCGAACTCGACCTTCATCGGGTCGATCGCCAAATCGGGCGGCAGCGAACAATTTCAGATCCGTACGGGGCGAGGAGCGGGACGATGACGCTCGGGACGCGCGATCAGCGCGCTTTGGTTCTGCTCGGGGCAGGCCTCGTGACTGTGCTGGTGCTGCGGTTCGGGATTTACAGCGACCGGCAGGTGACGGTGGTGGCGGCCAACGATTCGATTCCGCTGGCGGAAAAGAGACTGGCGCACCTGCGGCAGGTGGCCGCCGCGGCCCCCGCCAGGCAGGCGCAGCTCAAGAACCTGGCGGCGCAGACTGCGTCGCGCGAAAAGGGCGTGATTCAGGCGCCCACCGCGCAACAGGCGCAGGCGCACCTGCTCGAAACCATCCGCCGGGTGGGCAAGATGGAACACATCGAGGTGCGGGGCGGTGAATTTCCCGAGCTGCGCCCGCTCAGCGCTGATTACGGCGAGGCTTCGGTCTCGGTGAACTTCGAGTGTCACATTGAGGACCTGGTGAATTTTCTGGCGGACCTGACGAAAGAGGCCGAGCTGCTCGCGACCGATGGAGTGCGCATCGCCTCGGCCAATCCGAAAGACAAGACCGTGAGCGTGCGGCTGACGCTGGCGGGCGTGGTACCGCGCAACCTGGTGCCGGTGAAGAAAGGACTGGCGGCGTTTTGAAGCGGAAACTCGTGGCGTTGGACCTGGCGCTGCTAGTGGCCATTGGAACGGTATCGTGGCGGCTCCGGGAGAACTGGGTGGCCGCGCGGGCGCGGGAGCAGAAGCTTTATCGCGACACGCGCCAGGCGGTGCAGTCTCCGGGCGTGAGCGTCCCGGCCGCGCCCCAACCGGTGACCGCCACGGGTTACGCTGATATCGCCCAGAAGATGCTGTTTTCGAAGGACCGCAATCCCACGGTAGTGATCGAGCCGGCGCCCGCGCCGCCGCCCAAGCCGATGCCGCCGCTGCCCGTGCTCTACGGAGTCATGAATCTGGTGGACGGGCCGACAGTCATCATGAGCGAACGGGCCGACACCGCGCACCAGGGCGTGCGGACCGGCGATAAGGTGGGCGAGTTCACGCTGGTGGCGGTCAGCCGCGACGAAATCACGCTCGAATGGGACGGCAAGGACATTACGAAACAGATCGATGAGATGATCGACCGCAGCGCGAAGGAACCGGCGCAACCGCCGCCCGGCACGCCGCGCGGCCAGCAGACGGCGGTTACCACGGTCGCGCAGCAGCAGCCGGTCGAGCGGCGAGCCGATCCGGTACCGGGCGTGGATGTGGGAAAGGGAATGCGCTCGTGCCTGCCTGGCGATACTTCACCAGCGGGGACGGTCTCGAACGGATACCGCAAAGTAGTCAGGGCGACTCCGTTCGGGGACCAGTGCCACTGGGAGCAGTTGTGAGGGACTTGAAGGAGGAGATAGTGATGAAGCTCAGAATTCTTACGCTAGTGATGATGGGCGCGATGGCGGTGATGGCTGCCGATCAGCCGGTTGCCGGGAAGCACAAGCAGAAGAAGGCGGCGCCGGCCAAACCGGTGGTGAAGGCGCCGCCGCCGTTGACGATCCCTGACGGTGCGGTTGAGGTTTCGCCGTACACGTACAGCTACACGGACCCGAGCGGCAAGAAGTGGATCTACCGCAAGACGCCCTTCGGCGTGGGCCGAGTGGAAGACAAGCCAGTTTCGCCTGAAGCCGCGAAGAAGGCTGAGGATGAGAAGACGCGGACGATCGAGGCCACCACTGCGGTAGAAGACGGAGACTCGATTCGATTCGAGCGCGCGACGCCGTTCGGGCCCCAACAATGGGTGCGGAAGAAGACCGAGCTGAATGAGATCGAGCGGGCGGCGTGGGACCGCGAACGCGAGAAGCGCGCAGCTCGCGAGAGCGCAGAGAACACGGGTAAGGACTAGAGCGGATGAGAAAGCTATCCATCGAGCGGGGCGCTCTTTTTTTGGCGGCGACAGCGCTGGTATGGGCACAGGCGAACCCGCCCATCATGATCAACCCGCAGCAGCCGCCACAGCCGGGCGCCCAACAGCCCGCGAAACCGGGGCAAGCGCCGCCGGCTGCGGCGCCCAGCAAACCGGCGACGCCCCTCGCCCCGCCAGGCACGACGCCGGCCGGTCTGAACCTGCAGAGTGCGTCTCTGATCGAAGTCATTGACATCCTGGCGCGGGCGCTGAAGATCAACTACATTCTCGACCCGCGGGTGAAAGGGAGTGTCACCATCAACACGTATGGCGAGATCCGGCCAGTGGATGTGCGCCCGCTGCTCGAAACCATCCTGCGGATCAACGGAGCCGCCATGGTGCAGGTGGGAGAGGTGTATCGCATCGTTCCGGCGAGCGACGTTTCGCGCCTGCCCATCCAGCCGCAGGTTAACGCGAAGGACCTGCCGGATGACGAGCGCTCGGTACTGGATCTGATTTTTCTGAAATACGCGACGGTGGCCGAGTTGTCGAAACTCCTGGAGCCGTTTTTGGGCGAAGGCGCCAGGATGACCACCTACGACCCGGCGAACCTGCTCATGATCTTGGACAACAGCCGCAACATGAAGCGCACGCTGGAGCTGATCGCATTGTTCGACAGCGACGCGCTGGCGGGGCAGCGGGTGCGCCTGTTCGACGTGTCGCACGGCCGGCCGTCGGATCTCGCGAAAGATCTCGATAACGTGTTCAAGGCATTCGCGCTTTCGGAAAAGAACACCTCCATCAAGTTCATGCCTATCGACCGGATCAACACCATCATCGCGGTGGCGCCGAACCCGGGGGTATTCGGGGAAGTGGAGAAATGGCTGAAGAAGCTGGACGTGCCCACAAAAGTGACCGCAGGCTCGATTGACAACTACGTTTACCGGCTCAAATACGGCCGAGCGGAGATCGTGGGCATGGCTATCATGCAGCTCTACGGCGGGTCGCCGTACATGGGAATGGGGTACGGCGCCGGCTACGGAGGCTTCGGCTCCTCGCCGGGCGGTTTTCCTGGCGCATATCCCGGGGCGGGCGGGTATCCGGGAGCGGGCGGGTATGGGGGCGGGTATGGAGGCGGGTATGGCGCTGGGTATGGCGGAGGGTACGGAGGCGGGTACGGCGCTCCTTA
>DASQHK010000825.1:0-1746 GCA_035632135.1 Bryobacterales bacterium | reverse complement strand
AATTCATAGACGGGCATGCCGGCGCGCTTGCCCTTGATGTCCCACAGGGCCATGTCGAGCGCGCTCAGGGCGTTGTTGAGCACCGTGCTGTTGCGCCAGTAGGAGCGGACGTGGGTCGCCTGCCAGAGGTCTTCGATGCGGCCGGGGTTCTTGCCGACCCAGAACGGCGCGAACTCCTTCTCGATGGCGGTGACGACGGTCGGCGCCTGGAGCACGTTGCTGGCCGAGCCAAGGCCATAGAGACCCGGCTCGCTGGTGGTGATTTTCAGGAACACCCAACTGTAACGGCCGCCCGCGCCGGTGGGAATGGCGCGGACTTCCTTGATAGTCAGCGGCGGCAGGCCTCGCGTGCGCACGGCGTATTGTTGAGCTGCCGCGGCCGACGGCAGGCCCAAAAGCGTTTTGCAAAAATTGCGGCGATGCATGGTTTTCCCCCGCGTCGAGATTAGCACGCGCTACGGGGCGTGCGCGCGCCGGCGGCCAGAGCGGCATCTGGCCGGAGCGCGGCGGCGCGGGGCCACCGCCGGTAGGTACAATGCAACATATGTCTACTAACGACCTGCGGCATCACGTCCGTTACAATTCCTGGGCAACCCAGCGCGTGCTGGAGTCGGTGCGCGCGCTGACCTCCGAGCAGTACTCGCGCGGTCTCGGCAATTCCTATGGCGGCGTGGAGGGCACGCTGATCCACATCTACCAGGCGGACCAGATCTGGTTTGCCCGGCTGGAGGGCCGGCCGACCGGCAGCCTCGCCGCGTTCCAGCCGCCGGCCGGTCGCGACGCCTTCGAGCGTGACTGGCTGGCGCTGCTCGGCCGCATGATCGCCTGGGCGGAAGGGCTCAGCGACACGGACTGGGACCGCGTCGTCGCCTACCGCAACACCAAGGGCGAGGCGCTCGAGACGCCGGCGCGGTGGATCATCCTGCACCTGATCAATCACAATTCCTATCACCGCGGCCAGATTACGACGCTTCTGCGGCAGCTCGGCCACACGCCGGTCGGGACGGACCTGCTTTACTACTATCGCGATTTGGCCGCAGGCCGCATGGCGTAGGCCGCCCGCCGCTTCACTCGCCGCGGCCAAGCCTCCAGGCGATCTGGCGGAGCATGCCCTGCACGACCTGGGCGTCGGCGCGGGAGAGCCCGAAGCGGACGACGAGGCGCCGGATCTTGAGCAGGTGGGAGCGGCGCGTGCGGGGGTTGATGTAGCCGCTCGCGTCGAGCACGGTGGTCAGCGTCTCGACAAGGCGCTCGATCTGCTCGGCGGCGGCGCGCTTGGGCTGCGCAGGGGCGGCCGGCGATGCCGCGGCGCGCGCCAGCTCGTAGCAGCACACGGCCACCGCCTGGCCGAGGTTCATGGACGGGCACTGCGGGCCGGCAGGTATTTTCAATGTCCAGTGGCAGTGGCTGAGGTCGTCGTTGGAGAGGCCGAATTTTTCCGAGCCGAACAGAAGCGCGGCGCGCTCCTTCTTGAGATGCGCCCGCAGCAGCCCGGCGGCCTCGGCCAGCGCATGGCGCGGCTGGTGGAACACGCGGCGTGCGGCCGAGGCCGTGCCTGCCACGAGCGTCGAGCCCGCCAGCGCCTCCGGCAACGCCCCCACGACCCGCGCGGCCGCCAGCACCGAGGCCGCTCCCACCGCCGAGCGCGCTTCCCGAAACGCGACGTCATAAGGCGACACGAGCGTCAGCCGGCGGAAGCCGAAGTTGAGCATGGCGCGCGCCGCCGCGCCGATGTTGAGCGGGTTA
>DASQHK010000824.1:0-4122 GCA_035632135.1 Bryobacterales bacterium | reverse complement strand
CTTTGGCTCATCGAAAGTAATGAGGAAGACCGCATGATCTAAACTAGCTTTGGAGAGCCGCCGTTACCAACAAAGAATAGGACATCCCCGTACGGGAACGATCAATGGGGCAAACGTCTGCCAGTTCGCGGTTGACGCCTGGCAACGGAAATCGCTACAGCATCGACGCAACGCCGTTGAATCAGGGGAGCATCATCATCCACGAATAAGCGACAAACTCTTGGGCTGGGGCTCCCGCCTTGCAGCCGCGTAGACGTGCCAAGAAAGGTTTTGAAATGCTCCGGCGATCGCTCGGCAAGTTATATAGTTGATTCTAAGGCGGTTGGCTGTCTTCGGGCTTCGCCAGACCTTTCAAAACCTTTCAAAACATTTCAAGGCTCACGGGCAACCCGCACCTCCCTTCGGTCGGATCGAGAACTTGTCCGTTCGGGCCGGACGGGATACAAGGCCGGCGCGCAGGCCAGTGACACTGCCATGGGCCACGCCCACACGTCCGGCGAACCGTTCGGGTGCTTGAGTCGGAGCCACACTGCGGTAACCAGGCCGGCGAGCACTGCCAGACCCGCTGCGACAGACGGGCCTGTCATTCGCTCGACGGTGGCGAAGACCGGGTCGTTGAAGCGGAACCGCCGTACGAAGATTCCGAGCGATCCCACTCCCTTTTTTATAGCCCGACAAAACAAAACAGTCGATAATCTCCGAGCGGCGTGAATTGGTCGATGCAGACCCAATATCCGCCTGTCAGACGACCGTTCCATTCAACCCTGTTGCAACACTCTAGCGGGCTTCAGCCGCGAGATTCTCCAAACTGTCCATCAAAACAGGACGGAAGCGACGGCCAAAGTCGTTGGCGCGACTTTGGAGAATGAGACAACCGACAAAGTCAGGATTTGGGCTGACGAACTACACCCGGCGGCTGGTCCAGGCGGCGATCGATAAGGCCGGCTACTCCGAGGTCGATGAAGCGGTGCAGCCAGAGCCGGCTGGTCCTCGGATGCAGTTCGCTGGCCTCACATAGTTTCATGCCCCCAGCGACATTGCAGATCAGCACAGCGCGGCGCCTCACACGGCCACGCGTGGACGGTGAATCTATCAGCCGCTGCAGTTCGGCTGCCTCGTTTTCGGATAGGCCATCCGGCATCGGATTCAGCAACCGCGCGGGTTCCAGTGGAGGTTTGGCCCGAGACTTCCGCGAGCGGAGAGAGCCAAGTCTTGGATTGGCGATGCGCGGCGGTCCGGAGCGGGGCCAGTCCGCAAGTCCGGTTACCCCGGACCTATTGAAGCGGCGGACCCAGATCCGGGCGTTCGTGGGGTGCAGACCCGCCCGTTTACTCGCCTGGCGCAGCGATACGTCGGTGGTGGCTAGTTGGGAGATCAACTGCGCTCGCTTTCGGACACGCCGAAGGGTGGACGGCGAGTCTATCAACCGCTTCAATTCGGCGGCCTGGCTTTCCGACAGGACAGGCGACACGTGGCAGGTCATTTCCTTACCGGGCAGCCTATCCTCCCTTACTGCAGCGCGGCCGCGTTCAAGGTGACGTTGCCGGTGCCCGACGCCAGCTTCCACGTCACCTTCAGAGTTTGCCCTGCTGTGGCGGCCCTGTACGTCAGCGTATAGTTGCGGTCATACTGACCGACCAGCGGGATGGTCGTATCCGCGGAATCGGGTGAGGACCCGTCGGACAAATGCGCGGTCAGGGTGCCGCTGCTGTTCCAGCCGCCCACATGCACGGTAAGCGTGCGCATCGTGGTGTCGGCAGGAGCCGTAAACGAAAAACCATTCCCTACGCCGGCGATGTAGACCCCATCCGTGTTGCCGGTGGTCTTGGGTTTCGGATTTCCATCGGTCCAGCTCACCGGTCTGGGATCGTTGTTGTACCGCGAAACCTGCCCCGTGCCCACCACGTTGTAGGTGCTGAGTTGCGCCGCCACGCCCGCTTTCCGGTTCAGATTCGGCTCGCCCCAATGCACCCAGTCGGTGGCGCCTTCGGTGGTCAGGTTCACGAGAGCTGCCGAGCCGTCGCCGATGTCGGACAGCCATCCGCCGGTCCCCGACCCGCCGGTTCCGGAGCCAGTCACTGCGCTAACGGATAGGCTGATGCTGGCTGTAGTAGCGACCCCCTGAACACTGGCCGAGATCGTGTAGCTGCCAAGTGCAGTAGCTCCTGCCTGGACGTTGAACTGCGCGCTGCTGGAGCCCGCTGGCACGGAGACTGAAGAAGGCGCCGCCAGGCCGCTGCCGGTGACGGTGAGCGCAACCGTCACGCCTCCGGTGGGAGCCGGGCTGGTCAGATTGATGGTGCAGGTGTCGGACGTGTTCGGCGCCAGCGTGGTCGAGTTGCACGTTACTGAGGATGGGGCCGGCGACGTGGCCGTCGCAGGCGGAGCCAGCGTCACCGTGAAGTTCTTGGAGGTTGCGTTTAGGCTGGCCACTAACAAAGCAGTGGTGCTAGTGCTCACCGTGGATGCAGTCGCGCTGAACCCGGCGCTGGTCGATCCGGCAGCCACGGTCACGGATGAGGGGATCGTGATGCCGGTCGCGCCGCCCACCCCCGTGGCCACGGCCAGTCCGCCGGTAGGAGCCGCCGACGATACGCTGGCGGTGCATGCGGCGGAGCCCGGCGTGGTCACCGTCGCCGGCGTGCAGGTGAGACCGGTGAGACTGTAGGCCTGGGTGATGCTGACCTGCCCGCTGGTTGCCGTCACGCTCAAGGCACTGGCGCTCCCCGAGACAGCCACGTCGTTGGCGACCTGGATGGGCGAGAGAGTGTTGGTGGTGGACGGCGAGACAGTGAAGGTGGCGGTCGCGACCACGCCGTTGGCGATCGCCGTGGTATTTAGCCCGGACAAGAGACAAGTGTAGGAGCCGGGGCTGCCGTTACAGGAGACGGATTTGCCGGCAGCCACCGCAGCCGGTCCGGCCACCACGCTGACCGACGAAAAATCCGTTGCAGAATAACTAAGGGTCCATTCCAGACCCGCCGGCTGGCCGGTGGTAATCATGGAGAGATTGAGCGCGACAGGGCTGCCGGTGAGCGCGGACCCGGATGCCAGGCTCAAGCTGACCTGGCCCATGGCGCAACTGGCCCCTGCCAGCAGCACGGCGGCCGTGCGGAGCGCGCCGTGCCGCGCGCAGAAATTCGCGGCTAATCTCCGGCAACGATTCATATTCCGCGTAAAATAGCGCAGAGACTTGCGCATATTAACCACCAATTCCTGCTGTAATATACTTGCAATTGATTCGCATGATCACTTTAAGTTTCTATCAAGCAAGGATCAAGGCCGAAAAAGGGCGACAGAATTTGCTTGACGCTGGAGATCAAAATTTCTGGCCGGAGGTGGATAAGACCACGATGCCTCTAGCGCGCTCGTTTTGTCGGGTTTATTAAAAAAGGGAGTGAACCGCCAAAATGCGTTAAAACTGGGCTTCCGAGCCCGCCGTGCACCAACGCCGTGCACCAACAACAGAGGGAGTTGATCGCGATGATGAAGGGCGCGAAATAAGGGCGGAGAGAAGATCGAATCCTCGAAGAACGCCGCCCGTGGAGCGCAGCTACCGCGTTCGGGAAGTCAGATTCCTCCTGCTGTCCTGGCCCGATTGAACGTCACGACCGCAGCAAGGGGAGGTTGGCCGTTCACAACATCGCGCCGCTGGTCATTTTTACAGGCGCTTCGCAATTGCGTCCGTCAGGCTTGATTCGCCTTGTGTTTGTGCCAGATTCAGAGCGAGGCGGCGGGAGGGTTTTCCGAACGGCAGGCGTCGATAACGGTCGACCTCCACAAATTGGGGATCCTTGGAGAATTTGAAGTTCTCCACCCGGTGCGGCTGCAATCCGAACGCGAGCCAGATCCGCACGATGGCGTTCTGCGATAGACCCGTCTCTGCGGCCATGAGCCGAGTGCTCCAGTGCGTGCTGTGGGCGGGCATCGATTCCAGGGTTTTCGTAACGACTTCCTCAATTTGATCTGGCGCGGCGCCCCGACCCGCGGCTCATCCAGCAAGCCATCCAGCCCAAACTGTCGCCGCGTCATCGGCGCTGTTGCAGATTCAGAACGGAGTTGAATTAACGCAAAGCTGAACGCTATCTGGTTGGAACAAAAAGCCAAGAAGGACCGATGGCA
>DASQHK010000823.1:0-11865 GCA_035632135.1 Bryobacterales bacterium | reverse complement strand
AGCACCAGGGTGAGAAAGGCGGGGATGGCTTCGGTGGGGTCATCCCACTCCATTTCGCGCACGCTGCGCATCATCATGGAACCGACCAGAATGAGCGCGGGGGCGAGCGTGGGGTAAGCGGCGCCGCCATCGGGGGTGGCGATGCCGCCGCCGATCATGCTGGCAAGAGGCGCGAACAGCGCGCTCACCAGCAACAGCGCGCCGGTGGCGAGGCTGGCGAGGCCGGTGCGCGCGCCGTCGGCGACGCCGGCGGCGGACTCGATGTAGCAGGTGATGGTGGAAGTGCCGAGCACCGCGCCGGCCACGGTGCCGGCGGCGTCGGAAAACAGCGCACGCTCGGCCCGCGGCAGCGTGCCGTTCTTCATCAGTCCTGCCTGGCGGCCCACGCCGACCAGCGTGCCGACGGTGTCGAACAGCGCCAGAAAAAACAGCACGAAGACGACTACGCCGATGGTCGGGGCGTCGAGGCGGAAGAGGCCGGCGAAGTCCAACTGCCCAAACGTCGCGGCCAGGCCGCTGGGCATGGAAGCGATGCCGGAATAGCGCACCAGGCCGAACGCGGCAGCTACGACGGTCGAGCCGAGGATGCCGAGCAGGATCGCCCCGCGCACGCCAAGCGCGGTGAGGGCGAGCGTAAGCACGAGGCCGGCGAGAGTGGTGAGCGCCACCGGGCTGGTGAGATCGCCGAGCTGGACGAGCGTCACCGGATGCGGGGCAATGAGCTTGCCGTATTCCAGGCCGATGAGCGTGATGAACAAGCCGATGCCGGCGGCGATGCCGGTCTTGAGGGAACCGGGGATGGCGTTGACGATCCGGCTGCGCAGCCCGACTACGGAGAGGATCATGAACGCCGCGCCGGCCAGAAAGGTCGCCGCCAGCGCCTGCTGCCAGCTCAAGCCGTAAGCGCCGCAAAGGGTGTAGGCGAAGAAGACGTTTTCGCCCATGCCGGGCGCGAGCGCCACGGGGTAGTTGGCGGCGAAGGCCATCAGAAACGTGGCGAGCGCCGAGGCCACGCAGGTGGCGAGCATGACGGCCTGGAAGTCCATGCCCGCCTGCCGGAGCACGCCTGGCTCCACGAAGATGATATAGGACATGGTGAGGAACGTGGTGAGGCCGCCGAGCAACTCGCGGCTCACCGTGGTTTCATGCTCGCGCAACTGGAAGCGGCGCTCCAGGATCTCCAGCACTCTCACTTTTCTTTCACCGCCTTCTGCGTTACAACTGTTCGCATGAGCGAAACGCAACGCGCACTCGTGGACCGGCTGACCGCAGCCTGCGGCGGCAGCTATCCGCCGGAGGTCCGACGCCGGTATTTTATCAGCGGGCCGCAATGGGCCGCCGCCTACCAGGGCCAGGCGCTGTTCCACGCTCCGACGCGCGAGCCAGTGTCGTACAAAGAGGTAATCCGGGAATACGCGCGCATCGGAATCGGGTGCTGGTCGACGCACGACACCGACGTGATCCCGGCCGAGACGCTGCTGACCGGCAAGCAATGGGAGATCGCCGACGACATCGGGCGCGAGCTGAAAGAGAACGGCTTGCGCTGCTCGATGGTGACGACCGAGACGTTTCATCATCCGGTGTGGGCGGCTAGTTCTGCGGCCGAAGCGCCGGAGGTTCGCGAGTACGCGGCGGCGCGGCTGGCCAATACGGTCGAGATCGGGCACCAGTTGGGCGCGGAGTTCGTGGTCTACTGGCCGGGAACGCTGGGGTACCTGGTGCAGGGGGCGGTAGAGGAGACGCAGACGCTGCGCTGGTTCGCCGACGGGCTGAACGCCGCCTGCGAGCGCGACATCGAGGCGGCGCGCCAGAAGGGCCGGCCGACGCTGAAGCATTGCCTGGAAGCCAAGCCCTTTGAGCCGCAGGCGGAGATTCTGCTGCCTACGACTGATGCCATGCTGGCGTTCATTGCGAGCGGCCTGCTCGAGCACCCGGAGATGGTGGGCGTGAACCCGGAATATCTGCACGAGCTGATGTGGGGCGCGGCGCCGCGCGCGGCGCTGGCCCGGGCGCTGGTGGCGGGCAAGCTGTGGCACTTCGACATCAACGACGGCTACCGGCTGAAGCACGACGTGGACATCGCCATCGGGCTGGTGAACCCACTGGACTGGCTGAACGTGCTGGTTCTGCTGCGCACGCACAATTACCACGGCCCGTTCAACCTGGACTACAAGCCGCCGCGCACGACGTCGAACTACGGCGTGTTCAGCGTAAGTTTCCCCACGGCCGTGGATCGCTTCATCACGCTGTGGGAGATGGCGGGCGAGGCGATGGCGGACCCGATCATCGGTGAGGCAACCGCGGCGCTGAAAAAAGGCGGCGGAGGGTCGGGTGCGGTGGGCAATCTGGTCGCTGCCAACCGCGAGCTGCTGACGCTGCACGAGCTGATCGCGCACCGGCTGTTCCAGATCCTGGTGGGCCAGCACCGCGGGCGCGTGTATTCACAATAAGTGGTAGAATCGGCGCGAAGGAACAGCTATGGAACGCCGCACCGCGCTGAAGCTGCTTGCCGCCGGCGTGATCGCCGAGCGGCTGGAAGCGCAGCACCATCACCTTGTAACCATTGCGCAGACGCCGGCCGCTTATAAGCTGCAATTTTTCACTCCGGCCGAGAGCGAGCTGCTAGACCGGCTCACGGACCTGATTATCCCTGCCGACGAGCACTCGCCCGGCGCGCACGCCGCGCAGGTGAGCCTGTTCATCGACCTGATGGCGGCCAACAGCAAGAAGGACGCGCAGGAGAAATGGCGCAGCGGCCTGGCGGCGGTGGACGCGGAGGCGCAAAGGCGTTTTCAGCAGCGGTTCTTGAACTGCAGCGCCGGGAAGCAGGACCAGATTTTGGCAGCCATGGCGGCCAACGAAGGGAAGCCCTCGAACGAGCTGGAGCATTTCTTTGCGCGGCTGAAGTCGATGACCATCGACGGCTACTATACCTCAGCCATAGGCATTCACAAGGAACTTGAATACAAGGGGAACACCGCAGTGGCAGAGTTCCCCGGCTGCACGCATCCGGAGCACAAGGCATGAAGCTCGGGATGTGCGACTGGTCGCTGCGGGCGCGTGATCCGTCGTCTGTGCCGCTGGCGAAGAAGCTCGGCCTGGACGGCTTGCAGCTTCAGATGGGCGAGCCGAAGGACAATGTCCCGCTGCGGCGGCACGACGTGCAGCAGCAATATCTAGAGGCTGGACGGCGCGACTCGATTACGTTTCCGGCGATTTGCCCGCTATTTCTGAACCAGTTTCCGCTGTTCACCGAGCCGGTATGCGCGATCTACGCTCTCGACTCGATCGAGGCGGCGCGCAACCTGGGCGCGAAGGTCGTGATGCTGCCGTTTTTCGGGAAGGGAGAGCTGAAAGAACCGTGGCAGATCGACCGCACCGTAGAGGTGCTCGGGCAGCTTGCGCCGCGCGCGGAAAAAGAGGGCATCGTCTTTGGCTTCGAGAACACGCTTTCGGCCGAGGACAACCTGAAAGTGCTCGACCGCGTGGGCTGGGGCGGCATCCAGGTGTGGTACGACGTGGGCAACTCGAGCGTGCGCGGCTACGATGTGCCGGCGGAGATCCGGCGGCTGGGCCGCGAGCGGATCTGCATGTTCCACATCAAGGACGACCGCAGCCTGCTCGGCGAGGGCGCCATCAACTTTCCAGCAATTGCCGCGGCAGTGCGCGACATCCGCTACGACGGCTGGCTTGTTCTGGAGACGGCCAGCCCGAACGACCTGGAAGCCGACACGCGGCGAAATATTGCGTACGTGAGACGAACCTTCGCCTTCTAGAAATCTGTCGTGGTCACGAGATGACCGCACGGCTCATCAGCGACCGACGGCGGTGGGTTCGCGATAAGCCCGCCATTTGCGGTCTTTATTCGCGTTGCGACACAGAAACCTTCCTTCTTTGGTCTCGCAATACTGATAAGCACCGCTCACTTCGAACACGAATCCTCCGCCAGTGTCGTTGACCGTGACATTAAACGTATTTTCGTCCTGGCGGACGTAAGACCCGACTGATTTCCGCCACCAGATCGATGATACGCTATGGCGGAATCCGCCGATCTCGCTTGGGGTGAACAAGTCGGAGAGCGCATAAGCCCGGATCAGCTTGCCCTCCGGCGAGTAGAAAGCCACGACTTTTCCGTAACCCATGTTGTGCCAGTTATCGAGCGTGATGAGGAATCCGCGGTCGGTTACAAAAAAGTCAATGGGCGCAACCGGATTGAGCAAGGGAGCCGTCGCCGCCAATCGGTAAGACCGGTCCTTCTCGAGCCGATAAAATTCCGCGGTCGCAAACGGCCCCTTGGACGCTCCGCGAAATCCCACCGTGTCGCCAAGACTTTTGCCGGGAAGGACGCGGACGAAATAGGCGCGAGAGTGGCTGAACGCCTCCCGAATCACGGGCGCGGGCCACTCGTCCGCCCGAGCGCAGGGCAGAGCGACGAGGGCGAGCGCTAGCATGAGGAACCTCATGTCCGTCATCTTAGCTGAAGTTTGCGAAGCGATTGTGGCGGGCGCGGGGCTCAGCCAGGGAAGACTTTGGCGACTGGCAGGCGGAGGCGCGGCAGGACCTTCGAGCGCAAACGCTGGGGGGTGCGGAAGCGAGCAGTTTCGCGGAATGCCCCCTTTTCGGCGTGCAGGACGGCGATGGTTTTCTGTTTCGGATCGACGACCCAGGCCTCGCGGACGTCAGCCGCGGCGTAGTCGCGCAACTTTCCCTGCACGTGCTTCTCGGTATTTCCCGGCGAAAGCACTTCCACGATTAAATCAGGGCCGCCCTGAACCTGGTCCTGGATGATGGGCCGGCGGGCGTTCGAGATGAACATGACGTCGGGCTGGCGGGTGCGGAGCGGGCTCCTGCTGATGATGACGTCGCAGGGGGCGCAAAAAGCCTGGCCCAGACTGTAGCGCTTGACGTGGCGGTCGACGGCCACGAAGATCTCTTGCAAAACGAGCTGGTGGAGTGTGGTGGGGGCTGGCGACATAAAGCGGAACTCGCCGTCGACGATGTCGTAGCGGCGCTTGATCTCCGGCGTCTTGAGGTAGGCGGAGTAGTCGAGCGGCTTGGGAAACGAGGCCATGCTTGTATTATCGCGCCACGCGGCCGGGCTTGAAGCTGGCGACGGCGCCGGATGCGGAGTCGGGGGCGCTGGGGGGCAGCACGCGGATGGTGACGGGCAGCGAGGCCTGGCGCTGGGGGATGGGGGAGTTGGTCTCAACAATGCCTACAGCGTAAAACGGCTGCTCGATGGGCCGCGCGGAGGGATCGGCCTCCAGCTCGATGGTCCGCGAGGTTTCATCCTCGTTGATGAGAATGCCGTTGAGGCCGATGTCCTTGACGCTCACGCCGGGCGGCAGGTTGGCGATGGTGAGGGGCACGCGGGCCTTGAAGCCGGGTGCGCGCCGGACGTGGAGGGTTGCCGTAATCTGCTGGCCGGGCTTGAGGGCCAGCACTTGGGGCTCGGCGGTCACCGTGATGTCGGCGGGGGTGGCAAGCGAGACCAGGCTGAGCGGGGCGAGATCGGCGCCTGCAAGAATGGCGCTGCCCACGGCCTCGCGGGGCTCGGCATTGCGGGTCCGCCGGCCGGAGACGCCGACGACCTCGAAGCGCGACGGCGGCGTGTCCGCGCTGGCGTCGGCTTCGAGCACCAGCGTGGTGGAATACTGGCCGGGGGCGATGCGGCCGTTGAGGGCGCGCAGGCCGCGAGGCAGCTTGGGAATAGAAACGTCGATCGCGCCGTCGAAGCCGTCGATGCGCTGGGCGCTGACGGTGACGGGGACGCGGCCGCCACGGGGGACGTTGGGATTGGCGGGCGTGAAAGTGAGATGGAAGTCGGGCGCGGGCTCGTGGATCGCGAGCCGGTAGGCGAAGTCGGGGCCGTGCTCGCCGCGCACGTCGCGGATGCGGACGAAGTATTCACCGGCGGCGGGCGCGGTGAAGTCGATGCGCGAATCTTTGCCGTAGCCGGCGCCGCCATCGTCGTTCGCATAGTAGATCGGGAAAAGCGGCAGGCCGCGCGACTTCACTTCCGCCCCGGCCGGAAATACATCCACCTTATACACATTCTGATTCGGCCCGTACTGCATGGGCGTGGTGTTGTAGTGGCCGACGCGGCGGCCGCCTTCGCTCTCAAAAATCAGGGTTGGGTTCTGCGATTCGGGGATAACGGTGACCTTGAGCAGCTCGTGGCCGATCCAGACAGAATCACCGACGTGGAAGAAGGAGTTGGTCAGCACGACGGTGGAGGCGTTCGCCGCGCCGATGCCGCGCTCGAGCTGCGTCTCCTGCAGGGCGCGGGCAGTGGCGGCGAGCAGGGGCTTGTGGTTCGAATCGAGGATTTCCAGGCAGGAATCGAGCGGCGAGCCGAAGCGGCGGGCCATCACGTCAAGAACCAGCTTCTGGCCCTTACGGGCGGAGAAATGATAAAGGTCGCCAGACTCGCCGGCGACGACGCCTTTTACCGTGGCGGGAAGCGGCAGCGCGCCACCGGGGGCGACGGCGGTCTCTGGATATTTACCATACTCAGCCTGGAGCTTCGCCAGCGCCGCCTGGGCGTCGGCGTCATCGGAGGCCGGCGGGCCCAGGCAGGCGTTCAGGCGATAGAAGAACCTCTTGCCGCCGCCGTTGTTGAGGTCGCGCACTTCCAGGAAGTACTCGCCGTCGGACGGGATCTTGTAGGTAAGCTGGGCGTCGGGGGCGCTCAAATCCTCGTAGTGAGCGAGGCGGCGGCCCTCCCAATCGAGCAGGCGGAGCACGGCGTCGAGCGAGGAGTTGATACGGCGGGCGGTGACCAGGAAGGAGACCTGCTGGCCGGCCTTGGCCTGGAACTTGTAGAGATCCACGTCGTCGGGGGCGTTAATGGCGGCGTTGACGGTGACCGGGAAATGGATCTCCTGGGCCTGGGCGAGCGTGTTGTTGGGCTCGGCTTCGAAATCGAGCGGCAGATTGTTGATGTCGAAGCCGGCAATATTGGAAGTACCTAGAGGCGTGAGCAGGCGGAACAAGCGGTGGCCGGGCGGAGTGCCGGGATCGACGAGAACCTTGGCGAGTACCCGGTTCTCGGTGGAGGGATCTTCGATGGCGGCGTTGGAAGCGCCGGGCTTGGAGGAAGGCTTGAGGCCGCGGGAGAGTTCCAGGACAGAATCGATCGTGCCATTGACGCCGGAGCCGAGAAAGAGGATGCTGCTCGCGCCACCGAGGTTGCGGCCTTCGATGACCAGATCGAAGTAAGATCCAGGCATGACGCCGGGGGGCGAGACCGACTGGATGGTCGGCGGCTCGGTTTGCGCGGCAGCGATGCCGAGCGAAGCCGCTACGACGAACAGCAGCCGGGTCAGTGATTGAACAGGAACTCTTTGCCGGAAAGCATCGACCATAAGATGTCCTCCAGGGCTGCACGCTTCTGGTTCCGGGCTGCTTCGGAGGAGACGTCGCCGCCATTCGCCTCTACCATCGCGAGCAGGGCCTGCTTTTCTTTTTCGGCCGGGTAGCGCGACAAGGCCGAGAGATACAGGTGGTCGAGGATCATGTCCGCGGGCAGCCCGACCTTGAGGAAGGAATCGATGGTTCCGCCCGGCGCGGAGACTTTGCGGTTCAGGGTGGCGCCGTTGAGGATGTGCAGGGCCTGGGTGATGGAGGGCTCCTGCTGGCGCTCGCAGGAGCAGGTGATGACGCGCGGGGGCCGGCCGAAAACGTCGAGGAAATAGGACGAGACCTTGGTGTCCGGCAATTGCAGCGCGCGGGTTCCATAGGGGACGCCCGCGAAGCGCTCGGCGCTGCCGGCGACCTGCGACATAGCGTCGAGGATGACTTCGGCGGGGAGGCGCTTGAGTATGTAGTGCGAATAGAATATCTCGTCGCCGGCGTTTTCGGCGAGCGGCCGCGAGGAGCGCTGGTAAGCGGCGGAACTCATGATGAGCCGGACCAGGCGGCGCTGGTCGAAATGGTGCTGCACGAAGTCCGCCGTCAACTGTGAGAGCAGCTCCTCGTTGGTGGCGGGGTTGGTGGCGCGCACGTCGTCCACCGGCTCGATCAGGCCGCGGCCCATGAAGTTGGCCCACACGCGGTTGACGAAGGAACGGGCGAAGTAGGGATTGTCGGGCGAGGTGATCCAGTCGGCCAGCGCGCGGCGGCGATCGAGCGTGGAGGCGATAGGCAGCGGCTTGCCGTCGAGCGGCGCGGGCGGCACGGGGCGGCCGATGCGCGGGTGCGTCACGTCGCCGGTGGCGGAAACGAGCACGGTGAGATCGCCGGGCGAGGCGCCTTCTTTATAGTTCACGCGCGCGAAGAAGTTGGCGAGGCCGTAGTAGTCCTTCTGCGTCCACTTCTCGAAGGGATGGTTGTGGCAGTGGGCGCACATGATCCGCATGCCGAGGAAGGCCTGCATGGTGGTTTCGCTCAGCTCCTCAGGAGTGCGGTGAATGCGGTAGAAATTGACCGGGCCGTTCTCGTAGCTGTTGCCGGTGGCGGTGAGGATCTCGCGCGTGAGCTGATTCCAGGGCTTATTGGCGGCGACGCTGGCGTGCAGCCAGTCGTAGAAGGCCCACATGCCTTTGTTGGTGAGAGGGTCGCGATTGATGCCGAGCAGGTCGGCCCACTTGTAGGTCCAGTAGTCAACGAACTCGGGGCGCTCAAGCAGCGCATCGATCAGGCGGGCGCGCTTATCGGGGGAGCGGTCAGCGAGGAAGCGCTGCGTCTCTTCGGCGGTGGGCAGAATGCCGGCGGCGTCGAGGTAGGCCCGGCGGATGAACTCGCTGTCGGTCGCCGGAGCGGAAGGTGGAATGCGCAGGACTTCGAGCTTCTTGATGACGGCGTCGTCGATGAAGTTGCTGCGCGGAGCCTTTGCAAAGACGGCGGGATCGATTTTGTTTTCGGCCGGGACGCTGATGCGCGCAAAGGCCACCTTGCTCTGGTACCACGCGGTAATGGGCGCCTCGCCCGTGCCGTGAACCTCGACCAAACCCTCGTCATCGACGGATGCGACGGCCTCGCCGCCACTCGAATATTTCGTCCAGTGGGTCACGTCTTCCGTGTGGCCGTCGGAGAAGTGGGCCGTCACCTTGAGCTGGGTGTGATCGTTGGGATGCAGGCTCACCTGCTCGGGCTGGAACTCGATGTACTGGATGATAGGGTCGCGGTCGGAAGGCGGTGGGGCGCCGGCGGCGATCCAGCCGGAGAGAATCTTGTACTCGGGCGATCCGACGGTGATGCGGCGGCCGCCGCCGTGGGGAATGGTGAGCGTGGGCTTGAGCAGCATCAGGCTGTGGGCGGGATCGGTGAGGATCACGCGGCGTCCAGTGCCCTGGCGGGTGAGCATGTCGTAGTCGGCGTAAATGTCGTAGCCGCGCAGGGTAAGGTGGAAGCCGTGCTTGCCGGCGGCCGCGCCGTGGCACGCGCCGGAGTTGCAGCCAACCTTGGTGATTACGGGGATAACCTGATTGCGGAAGCTGGGAGCGTTGGCGGGTGTTACGGTCGCCGCGGCCGCCGTGCAGGCCGCGACAAACGACAGAATAAGAAAACGCATTAAAACAACTCCTTGATGGGCTCGACGCCGTGATCGACCACGCGGGTGGGCCGGCCCTGGAGGCCGGGCAGCAGCGTGTCGAGCGGGATGCCGAGGGCCGAGAAGACCGTGGCGACGACCTCGGCGGGGGTGGTGGGGCGGTCCTTGGGTTGGGAGCCGATTTCGTCGGAGCTGCCAACGATGCGCCCGCCCTTGACGCCGCCGCCGGCAAACAGAATGGACCAGCAGCCGGGCCAGTGGTCGCGGCCGCCGGCGGGGTTGATCTTGGGCGTGCGGCCGAACTCGCCCATAGCGACGACCAGAGTGTCGTCGAGCAGGCCGCGCGATTGCAGGTCATCCAATAAAGAGGAATAAGCCCGGTCGAACATAGGTCCTACTAATTCCTTATAGCCGCTGATGGGGCTGAAAGGCTTGGAGCCGTGGCTGTCCCAGGTGATGTCGTTGAAGACGGTGTCGAACATGTTGATGGTGACGAAGCGGACGCCGGCCTCGACAAGGCGGCGGGCGAGCACGCAGCTCTGGCCGAACTTATTGATGCCGTAGCGGTGGCGCAGAGCCTCGGGTTCGTCGCCGAGGCGGAAGGCCTTGCGGGCGGCGGTGGAGGACATCAATGTATACGCTTGCTGAAAGCTGGAGTCGAGCAGGCGGGCGTCCTCGGAGGTGGAGTCATAGTAGCGGACCACGTCGTCCATCATGGTGTGCAGCGAGCGGCGGCGGCTGACGCGGGCGGCGGCGAGGTAGTCCGGCGGCAGCATGTCGGGGACTTCGAAATTTTCCTTCGACGGGTCGGCGTTGAGCACGAAGGGGTCGTAGGTCTTGCCAAGAAAACCGGCGCTCTCGCCGTGCGGGACGGCCACGCCGGTGTTGCCGATGGCGTCGGGCATCATTACGTGCGGCGGCATGTCGCCCTTGGGGCCGCGCAGCTTGGCGTAGACGCAGCCCATGTGCGGGTATTCGATGCCGCCCTGGAAGAGGCGGCCGGTCTGCATCATCTGGTGGCCGGTTTCGTGGATGGCGGCAGCGGTGTGGTAGACGGAACGGACGATTGAAAACTTATCGGCGTGCTGCGCGGTGAGCGGCAGGATTTCGGTGAGCAGAATGCCGTCGGCTTTTGTCTTGATGGCCTTGAAAGGGCCGCGGATCTCGACCGGGGCTTCCGGCTTGGGATCGAAGGTGTCGTGCTGGGAAGGCCCGCCGACCAGGAAGAGCAGGATGCAGTTCTTGGCCTTGTCGCCGGCGAGGGTGGCGGGCGCGGCGGCTTTCGCGCGCAGAAAATCGGGAAGAGTAAGACCAAAAAAAGAGAGCGCGCCGGCGTGAAGAAAATCGCGCCGCCGAAAGCCATCGCAAAATTGCACCGGCCTCTGTGCATCGAGGCGGATCATGCCACCCTCCTGACGTCGAATTTGTTCCCATCGTAGCGCTTTGGGCAGCGCTTGACAAGGAGATCCGGCGGAGACCCGTGGACCGCCATGCAAAGCTACCGGTAAACGTCGCGGCGATGACCAACGGAGAACACCACGACCACTTTTTCGCTGCGTCATCCACCGTGTAGAGCACGCGGTATTCTCCTACTCGGATTCTGTACCCCTCGCGGCCATGAAGTTTCTTAGAGTCGGCAGGCCGGGGAGCCACGCCTAAAATAGCGAGGCGCTCAACGATTCGATCGTAGGTCCTTCGTGGAAGCGAGTCCAGTTCTCTCTCGGCAGATTTCTTGAGGCGAACAAGGTAGCCCACTACCTTCGCTTTCTTCGACGCTCGGCCAGATATTCGTCCAGGGGGCGGGACGGCCCCTTCTCGCGCTGGGCCAGGATCACGAGGTCGATGAGGTCCTCCATGAACTCGCTGTCCTGAACCAACCTTTCAACCACAGCCTCTCTTTCCCGTTTCGGCAGAGACCGAAACGCCGTCCAGAAGACATCCGCGGTTGCTTGCGTCGCGTTCATGGGTCGGGCCCCCTTACCCTTAAGACTATACGACGCCGGCGAACCCGGATCTCGCCCCATCCGGCGAGGCGCTAGAAATTTCGCGCATCGGCTGCACGATTCGGCGCGCCATTGGACGGCGGGCGTATGATGCTGGTGAACAGCATAGGTTCAGGAGCGGGGACAAATGCGATTACTATACCTATTACTGATTATTCTCGTAGCGGGCGCAGCGCCTCTGGGGGCTGCGGGCAACCAGACCGTTGGCGTGCGGCTGCTGCTGGGGCTGACGGACCACGAGCCGGCGCAGTGGGACGGGTCGGTGGAGGCGCGGGGGGCGCGGATCGCGGCGATCGAGCCGTGGCGGTTTGAAGTGCCGGATGAGATTACCGGGCACGCGTGGCGGATCTCGACGCACCGCATTCGCCT
>DASQHK010000822.1:0-12858 GCA_035632135.1 Bryobacterales bacterium | reverse complement strand
GCGCGAACTGGCGGTCCGGCATGCAGGGGATGACCGGCGACAGCCTTGGCGCGTTCGCGCCTCCCGAACCTGGAATCACTCCACCTGCTGCAGATTCAGGGCGATTCGCACGCCGTTCACCAGCACGATGCTCTGATCGATCAGCTCCTGGTTGGTGATTTCGGCGTCAGCGAAACGCCGAGCGAGCGGGGCGGGGCAGAGAAATTCAAGCGCCTCTGACGCTGGCGAGCCGCCGGCTGGCGAACTGACCTGGACGAGCACCGTTATGTCCAGGCCGGCGAACTGCGGGTCCACCGGGACTTTGGCCAGCAGAGGCTTGAGGGCCGGCGCCAGGAAGAGGTCAAAACTCTGCGCGGCGCGCTTGTAAATCGAGGTCCTGTCCGGATCGAACACCGCCGGATTTTTCAGGGTCATTTGAAGATAGATCTGATTCCGGAAAATCACGAACTCCGGCCGAGCATAGCCGACAAAGTGGAAGCGGGCGCTTCCTTCCTTGTTCAAGCCGTCGAGCACGGATTGATACTTAGTTTGGAGGGCTCCGGCATCCGCCTGGGCGGCCACCGAGACAGGGGCAGGAACGCGGGTTGGCGGAGCAGGCAGCACGGTTCCCGGCGCCGGTGGGGCGGGTGGCGGAGATCCGGGCAGAAGGTTGTGGCTCACCAGCGGCGTGCGGAGCGGCGAATCCGGGGTCACAGGCGCCGGCTTGAAAGCCGTCTTCACGCGTGCATCGCCTCCTTTGCTTACAGGGAAAGGATCGCGCTCGCCGAGCGTCAAGCCGTAAGGTTTGCCGTTCAGATAGATCTCGGAGCGGTCCAGGATCTCCTGCCGCTGTGAGTTCTGCTGCGCTTCGAGATAGGTGCTTGCATCTTCACGGCCCAGGACGACGACCAGAATCTCTTTGCCTTCGTAGTCATAACTCTGCTCTCGCCGGCGGACGTGAAAGGAGATTTCAAAGCCGAAGCCCGAGAAGTCATTGCTGCCGAAAAAATTGCGGGTCATCACGCGCAGCGCCGGCTCGATTACTTCTTCCATTACCCGGCCGGCCTGCTGGTTTTGCGTGAGCACGCCGGCGTTGTAAGCAGCGTTGTAATTGCCGGTGACCTTCAGGACCGTCCGCTCGTGGAACTTCACAAACTCCAGCCCGCGCGTGTCTGTCTCAAGCTGTTGCTTGGGCTCGAGCCCCACGTAGCGGCTGAGAACGAGCGGGAAAGGAAACCGGACTCTGGCGATCTCGCGGTTGGTGGCGGTCAGCCGGTTTAGGTAGGTCTTCTCGAGAGCCTTGAGTTGCGGGTCACGAATCTCGGCCGGATTGACCTGGCCGAATGCCAGCCCGGCGCCGCACCATAAGATCATGCCGGCGATTGCAAGGAAGCTTGGAGCCGATCCTGGTGTGGAACTCATGACCATTACCTCGCTGGATACTGACCTCCCGGCCGAGCCGGAGGCTGGTAGGGGGGCTGCGCGATCGCCCGAATATAGGCGATCACGGCCTGAATTTCATCGTGGCTTAAGGTGCGCCCCCAAGGCGGCATCATCGTGGATTTTCCCATGGCGCTCCCGCCAAGCGTGATGACGTTTTGCAGGAAGTCGTCGCTTAGAGAGTTGAGAGTGGCGCCGTCGCTCGCGAGCGGCGGAGTGGGACTCACATTGGAGCGGTTGGAAGGCCCCGCCGGAGTGGAATCGGCGTGGCACCACACGCAGTTGTTTCGGAACACGCGCGCGCCCTGGGTCTGCTGATAATTGAGCGGGATGGGGTGCTGCGCATCGTTCGGGTCCTGCTCGACGGCGTAAGCTTCCAGGAGCGCATTGGATTTCACTGCGACGGGCTTCCGGGCGCAGGCGGGAAGAAAGGCAAGAAGCATCATCGCACAAACCAGGGGCCGGGGTCGCCGCTTCATTGGCTACCTCCTGCGCCGGCGGCATTGCCGGTCTTTGCCTTGGCCCCTGTTGTTTGCCGAAGCGTCAAAAGATAAGCAGTCAGGGCGGTCACTTCCTGGTCCGTGAAGGCGCGGCGAGGCTCGGTCGCTCCTGGCACGAGCGCTTGCGGGTTCCGCAGCCACTGCTCGATCCACGCGGCGTTCATCCAATTGCCGACATTGCTCAAGTTCGGACCGACGTAGCCGCCGGAAGAGCCGATGGTGTGGCACGCCTGGCACTGGTATTTCAGCTCGTAAATCTGCTTTCCCATCGCGGCCTGCGCTGATGTGAACTGCTTGTCGTCCACACTGCGCGGGTTCACGGAAGGAGCCTGGAAGACCATCGCCATGTAATCGGCCAGGACATTTGCTTCCTGGTCCGTCATGGTGAACTTCGGCATCCGAAACGTCAGGGTGGGGCGCAGCGTCTGGGGACTTTTCAAGAATGCCGCCAGCCACTTGCGCTGCGCGCGGCTGCCTTCAAAGGAAAGGTCGGGCGCGAGCGTTCCACCGTACCCGTTGAAGCGATGGCACGCGGCGCACTGGAAACGATCGAACAATTCTCCAAACTCGCCCGCGGGATGAAACTGGGGCCGGGGAGCCGGGACCACCAGCCGCTCCAGGCCCGGGCCGGACGGGGTGCCGGTCATGCTCAGCAGGGCCGTCGTGATCGCGTCCAGATCCTCCGGAGCCAGATGATACTGGGGCATCCGCGCCGCCGGATTGACCGAAAGCGGGTTCGTGATTTTGGCTTGGATATAACTAATAAGGTGGCGCGGGATTTTGGAGTCCCCGAACTCGAGCTGCGAGACATTCTTGGCGCCCAGCATGGTGAGGTCGGGAGCAAAGTCTTTCGTCGCGCTGATCCCCTGGATGACGTGGCAACCCACGCAACCCTTTTCCGCAAACAACCGCCGGCCGAGCTGCACCTGTTCGTCCTGCGGCGAAGGCAGCTTGGGGACGTTGGCCAGCAGATCCGGGTCGGTCAGCGTGCCGGTAATGTAACGGGTCACCAGGTACAAGTCCTCGTCGGACCAGCCGTAACGCGGCATGGAACCGTGCGGCAGATAAGCCTGGGGGTCGCGCAGCCAGGCTACCAGCCAATCCGGATTCACCTTGCTCGCGACCTTGGTCAGCTCCGGCCCGATGTCTCCACCGATCAGCTTCGTCTCGCCGCCGCGCGTGACCGCGACGGAGTGGCAGGTCGTGCAAAACATCTCGCGGAAACGCGCTTCCCCTTCGCTGGCCAGATCGGGACGCTTTCCCCAGGCAGCCACGACGCGTGGATCAAACTTGTAAGGCTCGACCGGCCGGCCTTTCCGCGTGCTCAGGAAGGCGGAGAGCGCGACGAGTTCTCCTTCCGTCAGCCGGAATTGGGGCATCCGCGGCTCCTCCTCCAGCTCATAACCGTTCACGGTGACGTTGCCGTTGGCGTCGGTTATGGTGCGCGGCTCCTTCAGCCATTTGTAGATCCATTCCCGCGTGACCTTATTCCCAACGTTGGTCAGGTCCGGCCCGATCATGGGCGGGCGGTCGATCCCCTCCAGCCGATGGCACCCTACGCAATTTAACCGGTCCAGAAGCTGTCTGCCCCGATCGAGCTGGGGAGTCTCCGGCAAGTCGCCGCGGTGGCAGGAGCCGCAGGAGGCCTGGATGTAGCGATTGGGCAAGAGGGGCTCTTCCCAGGCCAGCGTGGTTTCGTGCGCCTCGGCCACCTCGGTGGCGGGCCCCTGCCCGCGATGGCACACCACGCAGCCCCATTCTTTGACTTGATGCGGGATCAAGGGGTGCGCGCGGTAGGGCTGGGGCACTGCGGGATCGTGCAGGCTGGGCTCCGTGATCCCCTGGTGGCAGGTGGTGCAGCGGTCGACCACATTCATTTCCGGAATCCATATCTGGTCGATGCCCGGCTGGATGTCGGCGAGCAAGCGCTTGGTGTCCGGCCGCCCTTGCGCATAGCGAACGTAGTCTCTCTTGTAGTGTCTCCACTCGCGCAGGGAATCCTTCACCGGCGAGACGGCCAGCACGGTCACAAACAGAACGCAGGAAATGGCAAATGCAAGTCGCAAGCGCCGGGAGATCTTTCCCATTTCTTCAGCGGCGGGCATATTATCTCCAGGGCCAGACCCACGACCAGCCGGGACCTCGGAAAAAGGTTCCTACCAAAGTCAGGGTGAGCGCGACGGCGATGAACCACGTCATAACCCACCAGGAAAGCGGGCGGCCGCGCAAATACTCGGTTCGCCATCCAGGTTGCGGCGGCGCCAGGTAGGAAGCTGCGAGCAATCCCCCGACAGCCACGGTCGGGGCGAGCACCGTCCAGGCCCGAAAGATGGCAAGAAAGAGAAGAAGCGCCGCGATGACGGTCAGCGCCAGCCGGAAGCGCCGTGCGCCGTTTGCTTCCCAAAGAGGACGGCCCTCGATATTTACGTTGCTATAGGGAATCACCACCAGCGCCAGAACAACGAGGGTGGGAATCAGGATGCCGGCGACTACCGGCGGAAAGTAATGGAGCAGCTCCTGCAATCCCAGAAAATACCAGGGCGCCTTCGCCGGATTGGGCGTGACCAGCGGGTTGGCGAGTTGCTCGAGCGGCGCATCCCACAGCAGAGCGATGACGACCAGCCCGATGGTCAGCGCCTGCAAAGCGATGGCTTCGCGCAGCAGCAGATGGGGGAACGACATGAGTTGCCGCTCCACTCTGCCGCGCACCTTCGCGGAAGTCTTGCGCGTAACAAAGACGACCCGCTGGGGCTCTTTGAGAGCATCAGAGCCGAAGCCGGCGTCGTAACTCGGCTTATCGGTCATCGGACTTGTCCCGCACGGTCAATCCGCCATCTTTTTGAATCCGCCAAAAATGGATGGCGACCAGCAACACCGCCGCCAGCGGCAAGATGACGCAGTGAAGAACGTAGAACCGCAGCAGCGCATTCTCTCCCACCAGGTTCCCGCCCAGCAGCAAGAAGCGAACGGGGCGCCCCAGCACCGGCATCGCGGAGATGATATTGGTGCCCACCGTGATGGCCCAGAAGGCCAATTGATCCCAGGGCAGCAGGTAGCCCGTATAGCTCAGCATCAGGGTTGCCAAAAGCAAGACCACTCCGACCACCCAATTGAATTCGTGGGGAGGCTTGTATCCGCCGCGGTAGAAGACGTGAAACATGTGCCAGAACACGGCGATGACCATGAGGTGCGCGGCCAGCCGGTGCAGATTGCGCAAAAAGACGCCGCTCGAGACCACGAAACGCAGGTCCTTCATGTCCCGGTAGGCCTGCGGGACCGCGGGGTGGTAATACAGCATCAGCAGGATTCCGGTCACCGTCAGCAGGGCGAACAGGAAGAACGAAACGGAGCCGAGGTAATAGGTGGCACGCACGCGCAGCGATTTCTCGCGAACCTTTACCGGCAGCAGGTGGAGGAAGATATTCCCGAAGATCGCCAGGCTGCGGGTGCGGTTGGTGCGCGCCGGGCCGCGGCGGAAAATGGATTTCCAAACCCGCGTGCTGCGCAACCGATCAACCGCAGGACCGACAAATTGGCTCGCCATAATGCCTCTTACACTCGCAACAAACTGGCCGGCGCGACCGTCTCCGACTTATCCACCAGCAACTCCCCGTCGGCAGTCAGCGTGAGAGCCAGATGGGGAAGCGCCCGGGGAGCGGGACCCTCGATCTTGGTTCCATCCTCTTTGAATTTGCTTCCGTGACAAGGGCAGGCGATCAGGTTCGCTTCCGGCTTCCACTGGGTGATGCAGCCCAGATGGGTGCAAACCGCGGAAAGCGCCAAAAGACCCTGCGGGGATCGCACGATGTAGACCTGCTGGTCGGGGATGTAAGTAACCGAGTTCACCGGGTAAAGGTCGGGGCTGCCGGCGCGAAAGCGGGTGGGCGGCTCGAACAGCACGTTGGGCGAAAGGTAGCGGATCAGCACCGTGGCGCCGCCCAACCCGGCGATGCCCAGCGCGGCCAGGGCGACTTCATCGAGGAAATCGCGGCGAGTGGGGTCCGCATTTTCGCTCGGCCGGCCCGCCTCGATGGCCATGGAATCGTCTTTGGGTTCACTCATGTGGCTACCAGCTCCGCCTCCCGTGCCTCCGGGTCGTGATCGAACACTTCGAACGCCTCCATGGTGATGGTGTGCGCGGGACAGCGCTCGGCGCAGAGGCCGCAGCGGATGCAAAGCGTTTCGTCCTTGAGCATCATCGAGCCTTCCGCGCAAGGCAGGTCCGCCGGCTCCAGGTGCTGCAGGGTTGGCCGGTGGAACGCGGCCTCCTGGGCAAGCCGGGCGCCGGTTTCCTTCGAGACCTGCAACTGGCTGAGCGGAACGAGCTGGAAGCAATTTTCCGGGCAGACGTCCACACAGCCGCCGCACAGAACGCACTCGGTGCCCTCGGCCTCGTTGCCGTCAAAAATGGTGTTGATCCAGCAGCGCAGGCAGCGCTCCGCTTCCCGGCGCGCCTGCTCCTCGGTGTAGCCGGCTTCCACTTCGGTCACACCGGTGCGCCGGTCGAGCGGAATCACCGGCACCGGGAGCCGGGAATACTCGTCGAAGGACTCCACCATGCTGTGATGGTCGAGGACCGTGATTTCGACGAATCGTGGCCGCGGCTTCCACTCCGATCCGCGCAAGTAGCGGTCGATCTGCTCGGCCGCTTTCTTGCCGTCGGCCACCGCGCTGATGATGAGGCGCGGCCCGAAGGCGATGTCCCCGGCAGCGAAAAGTCCGGGCGCCGTGGTCATCAGAGTTTCCGGATCGATGCGGACCGTGCCTTGGCGGGTCGTCTCCACGCCATCCGCCGGCGTAAGGAAAGACAGATCGGAAGCTTGCCCGATCGCCAGGATGACCGTGTCACAGGGAATCACGCTTTCCGTGCCCGGCTCGAAAGTGGGATTGAAGCGGTGCCGCGCGTCGAACACGGAAAGGCAACGGATGGTCTCAACGCCGGTCACTTTCCCCTCGCGGCCGACAAAGCCTCTGGGACCGAGCGACGGATGAATCTTGAGCCCCTCCTGCAAGCCTTCTTCTATCTCCTCCTGAAACGCCGGCATCTCCTCGCGAGATTCCAGGCAAATCAGGTGAACTTCCCGGGCGCCCAGGCGCAGGGCAGCGCGCGAAACATCAGTGAGTTCCCGCATCGCTACCTGCAGCTCGCTTGGCGTGAGACTGTCCGGCAGCAGGGAAGCGCCGAGAACCTCGAGCGTGAGGCGCTGTTGCTGGCGAATGGCTGAGCGCGCCACGTCAATCGCCACGTTGCCGCCGCCGATGACGGCCACGCGCTTGCCGATAGCGAACCGGTAGCCCAGGTTGACGTTCAGCAGAAAATCGATGCCCTTGATCACGCCGTCCAGGTCACCGCCAGGGAGCGGCAGATCGCGGCTGCGATGCAGACCCACCGCCAGCAGGACGGCTTGAAAACCTTGGGCCCGGAGGTCCGCCAGAGAAAGGTCTTTGCCCAGCCGGGTGTTCAGGCGAAGCTCGATGCCGAGGTCGAGAGTCTCGCGGATCTGCGCCTGCAGGACATCGCGGGGCAAGCGGTATTCCGGAATGCCGAGCACCAGCATGCCGCCGGGAACCGCGGCGGCTTCAAAAATCGTGACCCGGTAGCCGAGCAGCGCGAGGTCGTGCGCGGCAGACAGGCCGGCCGGCCCGGACCCGATCACCGCGACCCGTTCCGGGCGGGTGAGGCGCGGCTTGTCCGGGAAAACGTCGATGGGGTTGCGCGATTCCGGACCGTAGCGCTCGGTGAGAAAGCGCTTCAGCGCGCGGATGCTGATCGGCGCATCGAACTTGCCCCGGCGGCAAGCCGTCTCGCAGGGGTGGCCGCAGACCCGTCCGCAGATGGAGGCCAGCGGGTTGGGAGCGCGCGCGTAGCGATACGCTTCTTCGTAGCGGCCTTCCGCGATCAGGGATACGTATCGGCCCGCCTGGGTGTGGACCGGACAAGCTTGCATGCAGGGGAAATTGGACTCCAGCCAATCCAGGTCCACCAGCTTGGTCCGCGTTTTCGCCATGTTTCACACCCCTCCGAAGCCGGCCGCCGGGCCAGCCCCGATTCCACGCGGCCCTAGCGATGAACGGTGAGATTGGCAGTGGCGGTTCCGGCGGCGACCTCCACGGGCGCTGTGGCGGGCTTGCCTTCTTCGCTCCATGTCTTCAGCGTGTAATGGCCCGGCGGAACATTCTTGATCTCATAGCTGCCGTCTTTGGAGGTGACGGCGAAATAAGGCGTGGGGACAACCACCACGTAGCCGGACATCTCGGCGTGAACGTTGCACAGCAGCGCCGCGGCGCCCAAACTGTCAAAGGTAAATGATTTTTTCACGCCCTGCGGCCAGGTGCCCAGGTTGTGGGCCAGCTTCTTGTTACCGCTGATGGAAGGCCAGTAAACATTGTGGCCGACCGCATCGCTGTTCAGGAAATCGACCGTGGTTCCCTTCACTACCGCGATCACGTGCGGGATGAACGTCATCTTTCTCTGGTCGATCACCGCATGGGACGAGGGCGGGTCGAACGTCTTGCCCGGAATCGCGTCGACGTACACGGCAATATTCTCCGCCGAACGCAGGCCCTGCGCCGTTATGGTTCCCTTGATCTCCCCGGCCCGGCTCGCGCCGGCTGAGAGAATCCCGAGAAGGAAAAGAGTTGTTAGTGGCACTGCGGATCGCAGCCGATTCATAAGTTCTCCATTTCGAATTAGCGGCCCGCCTCACGCGGGCCGGCTTGTTTGGTCATCACAATTGGCATCGCTTGACCCTGGTTAGAACAAATAATCGATGCCTGTCAGGAAGCCATTGGGTCGGAAAAACGTTCCTGTATCGGCCACGGGCTGGCTCCACTGCCGCTGGTACTCAAAAGCCAGCTTGATGTTGGCGCGAACCATGATTTGCACGCCGGGGCCAAAGCGATTACGCGAGGTGTAGCGAGAAACGCCGTTGCTGAAATCGGCGGGCGAGTTCACCAGATCGTAGCGCATGAGGCCGATCAGCCACGGATAGATCCAGTACTCGGCCTCCGCAAATCCCCCGCTGAAGGTGATGGAGGGGGCGCGGTCGAGCGTGAGCAAGTCCTCATTGGGGACCAGGTTGGTGTCATGACCATACATACCAAGGCCATAGAGTTCCAGGCGGCGGTACTTGAAACGGACATCGCCGCCCACACGATAGAACGGCTCGTGAATAGTGCCGAAGTCCGGGAAAAGCTTGTGGTCGATGTTCAACGCGTTCCGGCCGTAATATCCGAAAGCGCCGAATCGGATCGAGGTGTGGTCGCGGGGGCCGGTGGGACCGGCCGCCTGCACTTCCTTGCGCACGGCCGGGTCGCGCTCCAGATTGAAGCGCTGGGAGATGCGGAAGTAAACATCCTTGGAGTTGCGCACGGCCGCATCGGCGTTGTTGCCGTTCACTACCGCCAGGGACCACTCGAAATTCCCATTGTTGGGATACCCGCCGATCTCAATGCCCCGCTGCGGCACGCCGAACATAAACGGATTCGCCGTGGTACCGAGGGCGCCGGCGGTGCTGGCCTGTTGATAAATATCGTAAGGCGTGAGATTGATGGTGCGCGCCTGGGTGAAAGGCAGGTCCAGCTCGAACTGCCCAAAGCGCACGTTCACCGTGTTGGTCGGCAGGTGCAGATAGTGGCCGATGTCGTTCACCTTCAAGTAGCCGTCCCCCAAGCCTCCGTTGGCGCCGGAGCCGCCGGCCGAAATGTCGTCGTCAATCCAAAACGAGATGCTCGGGCTGAGGCTGCCGGCGCCGAAGATCGTGAAGGTATTGGGAACGAACAGGTCGGTTCGTGGCTGGAAGCCTAAGGCAAGCGGCTGTTTGCTGTGGTATTGCGCGAAGCCGGAGTAGCGGAACCCGATCGGGATACTGCCGGGAATCTCCCCTGGATAAATGGCGTTGGGAAAAGCCTCACGCAGGGCCTTGGCCCCCAATAACACCGGGGGCTCCTTCACAAAAGTCTCGTCGTCCTTAGGAAACCGGAAGCCGTTTTTCTTGAAAGCCTCCCCGAAGTCATTCAACTCGGGGAAATTGTTGTGACAGGTGGCACACGAAGTCTGATATTTCCGGGCGAAAGCAGGGATCGCGGAGGCCTTTGGCGGCTGCAGAAAGAGTAAGGAGAGAAGAATCCCCACCGTGATGACCGATATCAAAGAGCAGGCAGTTGCCCGATGACACTGCATACGCGTCCTCCTGGTAAAGCAGGTGTGGCTTGGTTGGGCGGGTGTTCCACCGGCCTGACTGGACTCCAAGCAGAAATCCTTCAAGAAAGATCGGCCTCTAGAACCGCGTAGCGCGGCCCGGCTGGTGCCAGGAAGGTCCCCGGCAGCAGGCTCAACGGTTTTCGCCAAGCAGACCCTCTCGCTCATGAAGCTCCACACGCTGAACTGCTAGAGCACAGCGAGCGCCATACGCAAACCGCATCGATGGAGCGCTTGAAGTGACTGAGCCGCGAGAAGATAAGCGAATCCGGTAAGACGAGAAGGCGATTTTTCGTTTCCCGCAGCGCTGCCTAAAGTCTGCACAACATCGCCGATCCGGCGGCTAAGACAATGAAAAGAAGAGCCGGCGGTGGTGTGTTCAATTTTTCAACAGGGGAGCGATGTCGGCGGGTACGGAGGCGTCGGCTTCATCCGCGCTGGTTTCCAGTTTGTATTCCCTGAGCTTGTTATAGAGCGACCCTCGTGAGAGGCCGAGCAACTCGGCGGCGCGCGACTTGTTATGGCCGGCGATCCGCAACGCTTGCCGGATGGCAAACCTCTCGAGAGTTTCGAGCGAGCAGTCTGCCGGCACGCTGGCAGGCAGAGCATCCGGAGCTGCCCGGCTTCCCAGCGAGGGGGTCAGGTCGCGTTCGAGGATTGCTTGCGGGCTGTCGGTCGAAACCGCTACGGCGCTTTCCAGAATGTGCGCCAGCTCGCGGACGTTGCCTGGGAATGCGTAGGTGAGCAGGTGATCCAAGGCTGCGCGGTCCAGCGAAAGGCTCCGCCCGTACCGCTCCTCCAACTGACGAAGGAAATGCTTGACCAGCAGGTACAGATCTTCGCGCCGCTGCCGCAGAGGCGGCACCTCCAGCACGATGGTGGAAATGCGAAAGAACAGATCTTCGCGCAAAGCGCCGCTGCGGAGCTGCGCGAGCGGCCGGTTGGTGGCCGAAAGCAGGCGTACGTCGACGCGCGCCGCAACAGTTTCTCCGACCCGCCGCAACTCCCCCTCCTCGAGCACGCGCAGCAGCTTGGCCTGGGCCGCCAGCGGCAGCTCTCCAATCTCATCCAGAAACAGGGTTCCACCGTGCGCGGCCTCAAACAGCCCGCTGCGATCGGCAAGCGCGCCGGTGAAAGCGCCCTTGCGATAGCCGAACAGCTCGCTCTCGATCAGCTCGTGCGGGAGCGCGGCGCAATTCACCGGGATAAAGGAACGGCCGGCGCGAGGACTGGCGTTGTGAATCGCGCGGGCCAGCATCTCTTTGCCTGTCCCGGTTTCACCTATCAGCAGGACAGGAGCCGAACTCTGCGCGGCCACCTGAGCCCGTTGCACAACAGACCGCATGGCGGAGGAGCCGGCCACGATCTGTGAAAACGGCGATTCGCGCCGCAACTGGCCCTCCAGCCGCGCGACCCGCTCCTTCAATTCGTGCAGCTCCATCAGGTGGGAAACCTTTTTCAGAACGGTTTCGGTATCGAAAGGCTTGGTCAGGTAATCTTCGGCGCCCCGCTTCATGGCCTCGACGGCCGTTTCGATGGTGCCGAAGCCGGTCATGAGGATGACGCTGACGCTCGAATGGTGATGCCTCACGTACTCCAGGACGGCGAGCCCGTCCATCACCGGCATGACCAGGTCCGCCAGCACCAGGCAAATGTTGGTTTCCCGCCCCAAGACCGCGGCCGCCTCTGTGCCCGACAGCGCCATGTGGACCGACGGGTAGTGCTGGCGCAGCAGTTTCGCGAGGGCCGTGGCCAGCGCCTCGTCGTCGTCGACCACGAGGATTCCACAACGCCGATCGGGACAGCACGCGCTCATACTGTAGTCTCCTGCGCGAGCGGCATGACTTTCGCCGCCAGCATGGGAAGCCGCACCGCCACTCGAACTCCGCCGGCCGCGCGGTTCTCCAGTTGCAGAGTTCCCCCATGTTGCTCGACGATGTTTCGCGCGATGGGCAGGCCCAACCCGGTGCCCTGCCCGGCAGGCTTGGTGGTGAAAAACGGCTCAAACACGCTGGGACCAAGCCCCTCTGCGATTCCGGGCCCATCGTCGTCGATGCAGACCTCGCTGGTGAGGCCGTTTTCGATGCGGCCGTGGATATGAACGGACCCTCCCACCGGAATTGCATCGGCCGCGTTGCTGAGCAGCGCGGAGAAGGCTGCTTCCAGGTGATTGGGGTCGCCAAGGATCCACCCCTCCCGGAGGCCGTCCAGATCCATTCGCAGGCTGGCCTTTTTCAGAGCCAGGCTGGGACGCAGCAGGCCGGCCACCGCCTCCACAACTTCGCACAGCGAGACCGGCTTCTGCTCCAGCTGCGGGCAGCGGGCGAAGCACAACAGGTTCTGCACAAAAACCTGGCAAAAACGGATGCGCTGTTTGATGGAAGCCAGTTCGGCCCGCTCTTCAGTCCCCTGCAACTGCCCGCTCAGCATCTCGGTCTGCAGCAGCATCGCCGTCAGCGGCGTGTTGAGGTGGTGCGCCGTGCCGGCGGCCAGGTGACCTATGAGCGTCAGTTTCTCGATCTCCACCAGCTTATCGCGCATCCGCAAGCGCGCTCGAATGTCCTGGGCCATCTCCAGGCAGAGGGGAGGCTGGTTTTTCATCGGCGGCATGCGAGCGTAGCTGAGCGCTACGGGAATCCGGCCGCCCTTGGACGTGAGGCGCTCCGACTCGTAGTCCAGAACCTGCTGGTTCCGCGCCAGGCGGCCGAGAAGCTGCCTCAATTCGTTCCATCGCTCGAG
>DASQHK010000821.1:0-5816 GCA_035632135.1 Bryobacterales bacterium | reverse complement strand
TGTTTTTCATCTGCGCTCCTTAACTAAGATTTCATTTCGGGTTGATCGATCGGCGGCCAGTCGAATCGACGCAGCCGCGCGGAACGATTGGCGGCCACCGGGCCGAGCCTACAGTTGTGCAACAGCAGGCTCGCCGGCGCTTGGAGAAATGGATCAAACACCTCTGCTCGGCATCGCTTCTCCGCGTGAGTATTGCTCTTACTGGGCTGCACCGGGAGGAGTAATAGTCCCGTGGAATGAGCCGAAGGTGACGTGCGTTCCGTCGTCACTGGGCGCCTCAATGTGGGTGCGCTGCACGGTAAAGCTCCCCTGGGCTCCCGTGAATCCACCCGTGCCACTAGTAATGGTGTGAATCTCCGTGAATGTAACGTAACCAAGTGCATTTGTACTGAAGTCAGCCGATACGACGGCTGTCGTATCGATGCTGTCCCCATTGGCCGCGATCCAATGACCCGTGCCTGTGCCACAGCACGCCGAGGCCAAAGTAATTACATCGGCTAATGAGAGTTGACCGACAAGGGTGCCAATTCCCGCGGCGGCGGTAGTGATTGTGGGCTTCGTGACGGTGTCGCTCCCCTGGAATGTACCCTTGAAGGGTACCAATTGCTGTGCCGCCGCCGGGATGGCCAGCGCCGCCGTCAGAATCATCGCCGCCATCGGCAGGTAGATCTTGGTTCTCGTTATGTTTTTCATATGGGCTCCTTTAGAGTTGTTCGATTCAGGCGGCCAGTTCGAATCCAGCTCACCTGCCACGAATAAGGAATCGCGGGGCTCGAGGTTACACCGTCCGGCGAGAAAGTCGTAGAATAGGGCCTGCCGATTTGGTTCATATGCCAAACTGCCCTCAGTGCGGAGAGCAACTGGATTCCGGTGATCCCGCCGGACTGTGCCCCCAGTGTCTGATCCTCAGCGCTTTCGAGAGTTCGGTTGGCGCGGACGAGTCCGGAACTCAGACCATCGATACAGCGACAGCGGAAGCCGGTGATGACGACTTCGGCCGCTATCGCATCCTTCGACCTCTAGGCGAAGGCGGTATGGGCAGCGTGTACCTCGCCGAACAGCATGAGCCGATTCGCCGGTGTGTGGCTCTCAAGGTAGTAAAGCTCGGCATGGATACCGCCCAGGTGCTGGCCCGCTTCGACAACGAGCGCCAGGCGCTGGCGATGATGGAGCATCCGAACATCGCCCAAATTTTCGACGCCGGCGCGACCACCCAGGGACGCCCGTACTTCGTGATGGAGTACATCGAAGGGGCGCCCATAACCGAGTATTGCGATCGCAAGCGGATGACCACCAGGGATCGGCTCGCGTTATTCCTCGCGGTTTGCCGGGCGGTCCAACATGCGCACCAGAAGGGTGTGATCCACCGTGACCTGAAGCCGTCGAATGTGCTTGTGACAGAGCAGGACGGCACGCCGGTTCCTAAGGTCATCGATTTCGGCATTGCGAAGGCTACCGACAAGTGGGCCATAGAGAACACGCTGCTCACGCAGTTCGGCCAGATCGTCGGGACACCGGAGTACGCCAGCCCTGAGCAGGCCGACACAATGACGGGAGAGATCGATGAGGCCTCCGATGTCTATTCGCTCGGCGTGCTCTTGTACGAGCTGCTGATCGGAGCTGTGCCGTTCGACACGGCCACACTGCGCAACGCCGGCTTGGCGGAAATGCTGCGGATGATCCGGGAGGACGAAGCGCCGTCGCTGTCGCGAAAGCTCACTTCAATGGGCGCGGCAGCGAGCGACATCGCCGCGCGCCGCCAGACCGACCCGGTTTCGCTGCGCCGCCTCGTGGATGGCGACCTGAACTCGATCACGATGAAGGCACTGGAGAAGACGCGCGAACGGCGCTATGCTTCGGTGTTAGACCTCGCCGCGGATATCCAGAGGTACTTGGAGGACCGGCCGGTGCTGGCCTCGCCGCCGGGCGCGGTGTACCGGACGAAAAAGTTTCTTCGAAGGCACAAGCTGGCCGCTCTCGCCACTGCGGCAGGAGTGGCGTTCCTGGCGTTGAGCGGCGTCACGGCGTGGTCATTTTCGCATCGAGATTCCACCGCCAGACCCAAGCTCACCGAGAAGGACACCCTTGTCCTCGCGGATTTCGATAACAAGACGGGCGATCCGGTTTTCGACGACACGCTGCGCCAGGGGCTGTCCGTGGAGCTGCAACAATCGCCATTCCTCACTCTGATTGGGGACCAGCAGGTCCAGCAGACGTTGGCTCTGATGGGACAGCCGAAAGACGCACGGCTGACCTCTGAAACAGCTCAGCAAGTCTGCGAGCGAACTGCGAGTGCCGCTGTCCTGGAAGGCTCCATAGCACGTATCGGAAGCCAATATGTATTGGGGTTGCGCGCAAAGAACTGCAACACCGGAAACATGTTGGATCAGGAGCAGGCGGTGGCGGCAAAGAGAGAAGATGTCCTGAACTCTCTCAGTGAAATTGGGCGCAGGTTCAGGACCAGGGTGGGCGAATCGCTGGCAACGGTGGAAAAGCACTCCACGCCGCTCGCCGAGGCCACGACATCATCACTCGAAGCCCTCAAGGCTTACAGCACCGCAATGAAGGTGGACGTTTCCGCCGGGGGGGCCGCGGCTATACCGTTCTTCCGTCGCGCTGTCGAAGTTGATCCCCGATTCGCGATGGCCTACGCGAATTTGGGGCTGTCATATGGCCCCACTGGACAGTCCGTGTTGTCGGCTGAGAGCGCCACAAAAGCCTGGCAACTGCGGGATCGCGTCAGCGGCCCGGAGAAGTTTTTCATCGACTTTACCTACAACCGGCAGGTGACGGGAAATCTGGAAAAGGCGTACCAAACCCTCGAGTTGTGGTTTCAGACGTACCCTCGCGGAGCGGACCCGAGTGCCTTGGATTTGTTAGCGGGCCTTTCTAGTAATGGGACAGGCCGATTTGAAAGGGCCATTGAGGCATCCCAAGCAAAGCTCGCGACGGACCCGAATTTTATCTTCGCTTACAACAATCTTGCGTCCAGCTATTTTTTCCTCGATCGCTTCCCCGAAGCAGAGAGCACTCTTCAGCGGGCATCCGAACGCAAGCACGAGTCACCTTTACTTCTGTACAACCTGGCGGCGTTAAAAGTTGACCAGGACCAGATGGATCGGGCAGTGGCTCTGGCCAGGGGCAAGCATGGGGTGGAACACCGGGTTGCTCACGCTGCGGCTCTTGGTTTGGCTCGTTCCGGCCGGTTACAGGCTGCCCGGCGGTTATCCAACCGGGCCGGGGATCTGGCCTTGCAGGAGGGTAATTACGAGGCCGTAGCGAGTTACCGGGCGGCACGAGCGGTGTGGGAAGCCATTTGCGGGAATGCTGGCGAAGGAGAAAGGACCTCCATGGCGGCGCTCGAACTTTCCAAGGGCCGGGACGTCCAATATGCCGCCGCCCTTGCCCTGGGTCTTTCGGGAGACTATTCTCGATCCGAGGCGCTCGCCGGCGATTTAGAAAAGCGATTCCCGGAAGATACTTTTGTCAAATTTACCTACGTACCGGTTCTTCGGGGGTTAACCGCACTGGGGCGGGGCAAGCCTGCGGATAGCCTGGAGTACCTCGAAATCGCTCGGCAATATGAGCTGGCGGTGAATGGCCTCAACTTTGATCATTTTTATCTTGGCGGTTTGCACTCTGCCTACGCGCGGGGTGAGGCTTTCACTGCCGAGCACCGATACTCGGAAGCGGCGGCCGAATTTCAGAAGCTTCTCGACCATCGCGGTATTGTGGGGTTGGATCCCATCGGGGCGCTGGCACACCTGCAACTGGGCAGAGTGTTCGCTTTATCGGGAGACAAGGCCAAAGCAAAAGCTGCCTATGAGGCTTTTCTCGCACTGTGGAAGGACGCAGATCCGGAGGTCCCGATCCTCAGGAGCGCCAAAGCAGAGTACGCCAGGCTGTAGCGATGGCGCTGTAACCTTTGGCTTCCCGATTCCTTATTCGATTTAGCGAGAGGCTTGAGGTTAGACGATGACGAACGGTCGGACCATGCACACGCTGTCGGGATCATCCCAGTTTCCGACCACACGGTGGACCCTGGTGGTCGCTGCCGGCGATCCACAGCGGAAGGAAGCTCGTTCCGCTCTGGTTTCTCTGTGTGAGAGCTACTGGTATCCGTTGTATGCATATCTGCGCCGGCGGGGTTATCCAGCCGATCAGGCGCAGGATCTTACGCAGGAGTTCTTCATCCGCGTGCTGGAAGGGCGATATCTCGATCGCGCTGACCCGGAAAAGGGCCGGTTCCGGTCGTTTCTCTTGACTTCTTTGAAATTCTTCGTGGCCGACGAAGAAGACCGGCAGCGCGCGCTCAAACGCGGTGGCGGAGCAGTCCTGCCGCTTGAATTCTCGTGCGGAGAAGAGCGCTACCAGCGCGAGCCTGCGCACGATGAGACGCCCGAGCGAATCTTCGAACGGCGCTGGGCGCTGTCCGTGCTTGACCGAGTGGTAGCGAGGTTGCAGGGCGAATTCGTACAGCACGGCCGCCCGGAGCATTTCGAGCGGTTGAAAGTGTTCCTCCTCGGGCAGTCCGAGGCGCCCTATGCCGCACTGGCTCGCGAAATGAATACGTCGGAGGGGGCGCTCAAGGTAGCGATTCACAGGCTCCGCAAGCGCTATCGCGAACTCTTTCGACAGGAAATCGCGGACACCGTGGCCGATCCTGTGGAAGTGGAGTCCGAACTCCGGTATCTGGCAGCCGTGCTCACAAGGAAATAGCGGCCCGGGTCCCATCAGTTCGGTGCACCCGAAACCGCGCGGCGAAGGACCAGGCGTTTGCCACCAGATGAATAGGCTCTTCCAGGCCGATTTCCCTGAATGCCGTTTAGCAGCTGGTTGGTTTGGGAACGAGTAACGGGCACCCTTACACTATCCATCCCCGGTGATCCGCAAAGTAGAGTCGAGGAAGGGCGCTTAGACCGGGACCTACTGGCAGCCGGCGGTTTCGCTTCCCCGCTCATCAAACCGGACGTGCGGATTTTCCGCATCCGGCTTTCCGACAGATTTCACCGCAAGCTCACGGAAGGGGCCCAATGTGCACATCCCGCAAGCGCAGCACACCCAACGTCCCGAATACAACTGCATCCGAGTAGAGAGTGCGGCCGCGAGAGGGCACCTTGCGTCGGCGCCGGAGAAAAGACCGAACGCCGTTGTAAACGTACCAATCGACCGCTTGATAAGCCCGTAGAGCCGTACACCAGCCCGAAAGCATGCAGTTCCGGTTTCTAGAACCTCGTATTCCTTCTGCCAGAAGGTAGCGGAAGTTTGGGGTAATGCGTGAGGCGTTTGGAGAGGCTGCGTTCCAGTTCCTGAATGCAACTGTGCGATTCGGAACGAGCCCTGAAAACCTCAGGCGTGCAGACTCCGGCTGAAGCAATAGAAGCGACCGAGGGCGAAGCGATTCACTTTGTCTGGCGAATCGGAGAGCGGGTCAGTACAGTTCCGCGCGTGTTATCGATCTCGAATCACCTCGCCATACGCGACTAACCATAACTAAATGAGCGCTTGGGCAGGCTGGTATAGCGCCAAGTCACTATCCGCACCAGCATTCAGATGAGTTCGCTGGCGGGGAGTGTTGCGCACAGTTGTGAAATAGCATCCCCACAAAAGTCCCCACACTGGCGAATGTGGAAAGCGTTCTCGGGGAATGCGAGGGTTGGAAGTGTTTGAAAACGTTGGCTCCTCAGGTAGGACTCGAACCTACAACCCTTCGGTTAACAGCCGAATGCTCTACCATTGAGCTACTGAGGAGCAAGGCGGGAACTTCGCCCTCATTACACCAGACCGCGCCGAGCGCTGTCAAATCAAACTCAGTT
>DASQHK010000820.1:0-15144 GCA_035632135.1 Bryobacterales bacterium | reverse complement strand
AGCAGGGCGCGCGTGCCGCCGGTGCCGGTGTCGAGGCCGAGGTAGTGGGTCATGGAAAGGCGGGGATTTCACCGCCGGGGCTGGGCTTCTAGGGCGAGGCAGGCGGCGCCGTAGAGGCCGGCGAGGTCGCCGAGCTCGGCTCGCTCGATGCGGGTGGTGGTTTCGCGGAGGGTGAGAGAACGCTTGCGGGCTTCGTCGAGCATGGCGGGGGCGAACAGGTCCCAGGCAGCTAGAACGCCGCCGCTCAATAGATAAAGCGGGAAGTTAAAAGTATTGATGAGAATGCCGAGGCCGAGGCCGAGGGCGCGGCCCATGTGCTCGAAGATGGCGCGGCACTCGGCGTCGCCGGCGAGGGCGAGATCGTAGACCAGGGCGGAGGTGATTTCGCCGGACTGGCGGGCGGTGAGGGCGGGCGAGCGGTTGGCGAGGATCGCCTCGTGAGCCATGCGCACGATGGCGGTGGCGGAGGCGTTGACTTCGAGGCAGCCGTAGTTGCCGCAGCCGCAGCGGACCGTGCTGGGCGGATCGACGACGATGTGGCCAAGCTCGCCGGCCATGCCGAGGTAGCCGTGGAGGATCTTGCCGCCGGAGATGATGCCGCCGCCGATGCCGGTCCCGAGGGTGAGCAGGACGAGGTCATCGACGGCGCGGCCGGCGCCTTTCCACTTTTCGCCGAGGGCGGCGGCGTTGGCGTCGTTTTCGAGCACGACGGGGCAGCCGAGGCGCTGCTCGAGGTCGTCGCGCATGGGGAAGTTTTCGAGGCCGGGGAGGTTGGGCGACTTGGTGATGATGCCCTTTTCGAGCAGGATGAAGCCGGGGACGCCGATGCCGATGCCGCGCAACTTGTCGCGGGCGTGCTTCTTGCGAACCTGCTGGATGCCGGAGACGATGGCTTCCATGAGGTGCTCGCGGCCGAGGCTGATGTTGGTGGGGACGCTTACCTTGTCGAGCAGGTCGCCGGAGGGCCGGAAGGCGGCGACGCGGAGGTTGGTGCCGCCCAGGTCGATGGCGATGGCGTAGTCGGGCATGGGACCGCCGGGAAGTGTTCAGTATAACGAAACCTTGCTGTGGGAACATACGTATAGGTGAGCAGCGTCTATGAAGGAGAAGGGGGCGCGGTGAAAGACCGGGCGCGATCGACGGCGGCGTTTGGGGAAGCGGCGAAGGTGGCGCTGGACTCGCTGCGGGGGCACAAGCTGCGGAGCTTTCTGACGCTGCTGGGGATTATTGTCGCCACCACGACGCTGATCGGGGTGATCTCGCTGATCAACGGGATGAACCTCTACATCGCCACCCACATTGCGGACCTGGGGACGAACGCGTTCGTGATCGAGCGGTTTCCGATTCGCGGCGACTGGACGCCGAAGAAATGGATGGAGGCGCAGCGGCGCAACCCGCCGTTGAACGAAGAAGAGTACGAGTTCTTGAAGGACAGGGCGACACTGGCGCGGGACGTGGGACTGGATTCGGGGTCGAACGGGCGGGTGGACGTGCAATTTGGGAGCGAGACGGTGACCGACGTGCGGCTGCGGGGCGTTTCGCCGAACATGGTGAACATCGAGCCGTTGCGGGTGGCGGCGGGACGCTATATTTCGCAGCCGGACGACGCGCGGCATTTGCCGGTGGCGTTCATCGGGAACGACTTGAAGCAGCAGTTTTTTCCCAACGTGGAGGCCATCGGGAAGACCATCCTGATCCAGGGGCGGCCGTTCGAGGTGGTGGGAGTGGCCGAATCGCAGGGGAGCGTGTTCGGGCAGTCGCAGGACAAGTTCGCACTGATACCTATCGGGACGCTTTTCAAGATGTGGGGGCGGCGGGGCTGGATGGCGTACCACTTCGCGGCGGCGGGGCCGGAGATGATGGAGCAAACCATGGACCAGGCGCGGATGATGGTGCGGGCGCACCGGCACCTGCGGCCGGGGCAGGACGACACGTTCGGGCTGTTTGCGGCCGACTCGGTGATGGCGCTGTGGACGAACCTGACGGGGACGCTGGCGGCGACGATGGTGGGGATCGTGTCGGTGTTCATGGTGGTGGGCGGCGTAGTCATTATGAATATCATGCTGGCGGCGGTGACGGAGCGCACGCACGAGATCGGGATCCGGAAGTCGCTGGGGGCGCGGCGGCGGGACATTTTGCAGCAGTTCCTGGTGGAGGCGGCGGTGCTGGCGGCCTGCGGAGGCCTGCTGGGGACGGCGAGCGCGTGGGTGGTGGCCGTGGCGGTGCGCAACCTGACGCCGGTGCCGATGGCGGTGCCGTTTTATGCGGTGTTTCTGGCGGTGGGGATTTCGGCGGGGGTGGGGCTGTTTTTCGGGATCTATCCGGCGCACCGGGCGTCGAAGCTGGACCCGATCGAGGCACTGCGAGCGGAGACGTGAAGAAAGATTTCACCACAGAGGACGCAGAGAACGCAGAGGAAAAAAGAGAACGTGCGAGCTTACTTACAATCTAGTTTGCCGCTGGCGCTGCAGACGTTGCGGGAGCATAAGCTGCGGTCGTTTCTTACCGTGCTGGGGATCATTATCGGGACCAGCACGGTGATTGCAGTGAGCGCCATCGTGGTGGGGTTCGACTCGAGGGTGACCGAGATGGTGCGGCAGTTTGGCGGCAACACGGCGATGGTGTTCAAGTTTCGGTTTGGGTTCCGGTTCGACAACCTGAGCAAAGAGGAGCGGACGCGCAAGCCGCTGACGCTGGACGACGCGCGGGTGATCGCTGAGCGGTGCCCGTCGGTGGAGCACGTGAGCCCGTACCTGTTCCCGCCGTGGGGGATGCCGCACCGGATCAAATACAAGAACGACGATATTTACGGGATCGACATGGGCGGCACCGAAACGGGCTATGCGTTCAGCGGAGCGGTGCTGAAGATGGGGCGGTTCTTCTCCGAATTTGAGAACCAGCACCGTATGCCGGTAGTGGTGATTGGGGAGGATATTCAGCGGTCGTGGTTTGCGCAGATCGACCCCATCGGGAAATGGGTGGAGGTGGACGGGCGCCCGCTGCAAATTGTGGGCGTGCTGCAGCGGCCGTCGGCCAGCTTCGCCAACCAGGAGGACCGGCGCGTGCTGCTGCCGTATTACACGCTGCACAAGCTGTTTCCCAACGCGCAGGAGCACATGCTGATCGTGGTGGCGCAGGCGGGGATGCTGCCGCAGGCGATCGACGAGGTGCGGACGGTGCTGCGCATCCAGCGGCACGTGCCGTTTGACAAGGCGGACAATTTCGCCATCAACACGGCGGAGCAGATGATTGAGGATTTCCGGCGGATCACGGCGATGGTGGCGATCGTCACGGTGGTGCTGAGCTCGATTGGATTGCTGGTAGGCGGCATCGGGGTGATGAACATCATGCTGGTGTCAGTAACGGAGCGGACGCGGGAGATCGGGGTGCGGAAAGCGATTGGGGCGCGGCGGATCGACATTACGCTGCAATTTCTGATCGAGGCGGTGACGCTGACGGTGATCGGCGGGGCGCTGGGGGTCTTGTTCGGGTGGGGGATTGCGGTGGCGGTGCGGGTGCTGTTCCCGTTCCTGCCGACCTTGGTGCCGCTGTGGGCAGTGGGGCTGGGGGTGCTCGTGGCGGCGGTGGTGGGGCTGTTTTTTGGGATTTGGCCGGCGTCGAAGGCGGCGCGGCTGGACCCGGTGGTGGCGCTAAGGTATGAATAGCATGAGTATGCTGGCCGGCCGGTGGCCGAGGCCGGCGTACGCCCTCACGGAACTCCAGCCTGGCGGTGATTCTCGAAATACCTTTGGTCGCGCTCCGCAAGGCGCTTGAGCGCCCTTTCGGGGACGGCTCGTCCCATCCTGGCCGCACTCGCGTTCGCCAGTTGTGAAGGGGAGCCTTCTGTGTAGGAGGCTGGCACCTCAAAGAGGGCTGGGTCGGGGCTGCCCACAGTAACGGAGACCGCGCTCAGCTCGAACCGTGCGGTCGCGTCGCCTCGTGGCCCGTCCCTCCTTTCCTCGGTCATTCTTAGCGTGGCGCAACCGAGGTCCGGCGCCTTCCAGTCTGTGGTGAGGAACGGGCCGCTCTCCGTCTGGATTACGACGGTCCTGAAGCCAAGGACATCCTCTTCCCCTTTTACCCGCGGCTTGGCTTTCTGTGTGAGTCTCGTAAAGCCGCACTGGGGATCCGTCGTCGGGCGGTAGGCTCGCTGGCTCAGATCAAAATGGGTCGTCGTGGCTGCGAGCCTGTCGTCCACGAAGATCGTTCTTCGGCTGGGTACGAGAGTAATCACCCGGGTCGAAAACGCCGTCGCCCTGCCTCCGTCGGCCACGTCTGCGAGGACCCTCGACCCGTCGGCGCGCTGGGCCTCAAGCACCGTCCTCTCGTGACTCAGCCCGTTTATGAGGGTCGTTGACCTCTCGACCCTCCTGACCGAGAACTCCTTCCAAGGTTGGCTGACCTGCTGGCCTCGGCCGAGACGCACGACGGCCACGGTCACTATCGCGGCGGACAGCGCTAGGCCCACAGTGGTCCATACTCGGCGGCTGGTCATCGTGTCCTCCCATTCAAACTATTTAAGAGCGCTAAGAGCACTCGCTCCCCGAGCAAGGGCAATAATTGACGTTTATATTCGCCTGATCCACGCAATCGGTTTCGAACCCTCCGCCCATTTGGCAGTTAACGCTGTCCGTGGTGCAATGGGACACCACGCAAACGTATTGGGCTGGCCCTATGCAGCCGCAGTTGTCGCCGTCATGGCAATCGCAGTCGCAGTCGGCGTACCAGGTGTTCGGACTGGACTGGCACGCGGGCGAAATGTAATCCCCACAGTGAGAGTGGGCCTGGCGAACGGTCAGCCCGCCAGCTAAAATCACCAGCAGGCTTGCCAGCAACGGCGCGCGAAATCGCATCGTACACCTCCGACTCAATCGAGTTACTTGCCTCTGTCGGTTTGCCCGCTCAGGCAGGCCTCGTTCGACCTCTGATCGCCTGCCTGCAAGCGGCCTTGACATGTGGGGATGGTACCGCACCCCGCTAGGGATTGGTAGTGCCCGGGAGGGAGGATTGCGTCACAGAAGTGGAGGAGGCGTCACCGGCACGTCACAAACAGTACAGATTGGCGCTCCTCCTGCGCCGGGCGAAGGCGCTCGGAGACACCCCACTGGCCCGCTTAAACGCCCTTGCGAACGTCCGAGCCGACGGGTAGCCGGCCCGCGCAGCAACCTCCTTCACGCTCAGCTGCGGCTGGCTCCGCAGCAAATCGCCTGACACCTTCACCAGGGTCTTCGCTCGTAGGGCTCGCAGCGACGCTCCAGTCACCTCGCGCACCGCTCGCTCCAGCGTGTGGCGCTCAACCCGGAGCTCCTCGGCGAGGGCGGCCAGCGGTGCGCGAGGGCACGCTGATAGGGCGGTGCAGATTCGCTCAAACAGACCCGCAAGATCGTATGACATCGGGGCGGTCCCCGACCCGAGGGTATTGTCGGCCTGAGCGTCATCCAGATCAAGGGGGGGCTCCCTCTTTGTTCCGTGTTCGGAACAGCTCGGCGGGCGTTACCGGCTGGCGGCGGTCGCGTCGGGGATTGCGGCGGCCGCGCGGGTGCTGTTCCCGTTCCTGCCGACGCTGGTGCCGTTGTGGGCGGTGGGGCTGGGGGTGCTGGTGTCGGCGGTGGTGGGGCTGTTTTTTGGGATTTGGCCGGCGTCGAAGGCGGCGCGCCTGGACCCGGTGGTGGCGCTACGGTATGAATAGCGGAGACGGGAAAAGGATTTCACCGCAGAGGACGCAGAGTTACGTTTACTTTTCTTGGGGCATTCTTCGCCGCAGCTCATCGAAGAAGTTGAACAAAACGTTGACCTGCGTGGGCGGTTTTGGCGGTTCCGTACTCACAGGGATGAGAATGGCGAAGCGCTTGCCGTCCCGAGCGAGATCGATGTTGCTCGTAGTGAACAGAAGGGGCGGCGCTTGCATAATCATGTGAAGATTGCACCATGGCACGGGCTTCTCCGCCGTAAAGGAGCCGCCTCTCGCAGTGTAAGAAGCCACCATAATCCTGCGATCGCGGGAGGTGTAGAACAACTCGCGCCCGTTCGGCGACCAGATCGGGCTCGTGCCGCCCTCTGTTGAAATCTGCCATTTGCCGCCCGGGCCCGGAAACGGCGCTACGTATATTTGGCTGGAGCCCGATTCGTTGGATGCATACGCCAGCCACCGTCCGTCCGGAGAAAATGCCGCGGCGATCAGGACCGTTATGGTGCCTTGCACGGCATCTCCCGCGGGCGTGCGCAGAAACGGCTCCGGTTTGCCAGGCTTGGGGCGATCCGTGCCGGCGTCTTCGAGCGGCACGGTCCAAATCCGGCCCCCGAGGACTCCTTCGAACGCCAGGCGCTTGCCATCCGGCGAAAACGCAGTCGCAGCCTGTACGTCGGTGCCCTCTGTCAGCCGTTGCGCCTCACCGGAACCGTCCGCGCGTGTCCACCAGATATTGAACCCCTGGCCCGACGTGTATGCGAGATGTTTACCATCGGGACTCCAGACAGGTTCCTGGGCAGCGCCGCCGAAAGTGACGCGCGACATCGTTCCCCGCTCCAGATCGTAAACCCAGATATCGCTATTCCCTCCTTGCTCGATGACCAGCGCGAGCCGCTTGCCATCCGGCGAGAGGCGAAGCCAGTTGTAGACCGCAGGCGCAGCGAGCAGCGGTTGCAGCTTCCCGGATTTTTCGAGCCACTGGACTGTTGACTCACTCTTGGAGCCGCCGGACTGGTAGACAAAAGTGCCCGATTGCGAGAAATCGAAGGCTGCGACGCCTTCCACCACCCGCGTCGCCACATTTTCGAGAACGGGCGCGGGCGGGCTTGTGAGTACGAGGCGGCTTAGGTCCAGGCGGGCGGCGAACAGCGTGCCATGGTGCACGTAGATCAAGTGGCCGCTCGGCAGATAACGTCCATAATATCCGCCGCGGAACAGTGTCTTCCTCTCGCCGGTTTTGATCGATGCTACGTCAATGCTGGCATTCTCATAGTCGCCGGGTTGCGGGTTCGCTGTAAACAAGGCCGCTCTCGCGCCGGGCAGAACCTGTGGCCAGCGGTGGGTGTGTTCCCCCGGCTTGAGCTTCGTCAACGGCTGAGGGGTCCCGCCGTTCTCGGGGACGCGCTCCAGACCACTATTAGCTTGGAGGGCAGCGACGATAAAACCGTCCTCGCCCCAATCAGCGCCGCGATTGACCGGAGCATCGCACAGCGTAACCGGCGGTCCGCCCTCGACAGGGACTTTTTTCAGTTTTCCGTGCGCGCCGAATCCGATCCACTTTCCATCGGGCGAGAAGAACATGGTCTGTACGCTCTCCGTTCCGGGGAGCGCCACGGGCTGAGTCTGATCGAGCCGCCGCGTACAGATCCGGAGTTCGCCATCCTGCGCCTTACACGCGAACGCGATCCGCATGCCATCGGGCGAAATGGCGATGACGTGCATGCCGCGGCCGGCGGCGAGCGAAGCTTCGGGCCCGAGGTCCACATTGAGCCGAATCAACGGCTGCTGCGCAGGTGTGCTCGATTGGCGCAGGGGCGCCAGCGAGGCAATCAGGGCGACCAGGCACGCGGCCGCGGCAACGATCCACGGCGCGCGCGACGCGGGCCGCGCCACGGGCTCAGGCATCGCCTCGTCTGCAACGTCTTCCTCCAATGCGATTCGCGCATCGCCGATGTCCTGCCAGCGCTGGCGCAAGTCTTTGTGCAAGCACCGCCCGACCATGTGGCGCAGCCGCGCCGGCAGCCTAGCCAAATCCGGCTCTTCCTGGACCACCGCCGCCAGCGTATCGGTCATCGTTTTCCGGTGGAAGACGCAGTTGCCCGTGAGCATCTCGTACAAAACCACGCCAAACGCCCAGATGTCAGCCCGCTTGTCCACGGGCATGCCGCGCGCCTGCTCCGGCGACATGTACGCGGCCGTGCCAAGGATGGTTCCCGCGCGCGTCGGTGGCTGCGTCGCCGTGGGCGAATCCTCGGGGCTTGCGGCCGGCGACAATTCCTCGGTCAACTTCGCCAATCCGAAATCGAGCACCTTCACGACGCCATCGCCCTTGATTTTGATGTTGGCGGGCTTGAGATCGCGATGGACGACGCCCTTTTCGTGCGCTGCCGCCAGGGCTTCGGCGATCTGCGCTGCCACCTGGATTGCCTGTGGAACTGCGAGAGCGCCCCGGCGCAGGCGCTCGGCCAGGGTTTCTCCCTCTACATACTCGGCGGCGATAAACAACCGGCCTTCGCACTCGCCGACTTCGTGCACGGTCATGATGTTGGGATGATTCAGGGCCGCGGCCGCGCGGGCCTCGCGCTCAAACCGGCGCACATGATCGGGGTCGCGTTGAAAGGCGATGGGCAGCAGCTTGAGCGCAACCTGGCGGCCGAGCTTCACATCCTGAGCGAGATAGACCTCGCCCATGGCCCCGCGCCCGATCGACTGGATGACCCGGAAGTGGCCCAGCATACGCCCCGTCAGAGGCTCGTCCGGCACAGCCACCTCCTCTCTGAGACCCCCCCTATTCTACTGCTGTGGCGGGCCTTCGGGAGGTGCAGACTTGGCGCCGCTGCGGGCGGAGACGTGAAAAAAGATTTCACCGCAGAGGACGCAGAGAACGCAGAGGGAAGAAAGAGAATAGAAACCACTCTGTGGTCTCTGTGTCCTCTGTGGTGAAAGGTTTGGACATCCGCCGGCGTAGTATCCTGGACGCGCTATGAAAATTACCGATCTGAAGACTACCGATCTGCGTGTGCCGATGCGGAGGCCGTTTGGGGACTCGCGGCTGACGACGGAGTCGGTGGACTGGCTGTTTGTGGAGCTGGAGACCGACGAAGGGATCACGGGGTACGGGCAGATCGGGGCGCTGCACGGGGCTTCGACCATGCTGCATCTCATTCATGCCGAGTTCAAGCCGGTCGTGCTCGGCGAGGACCCGACGATGATCGAGGCGCTGCGGGAGAAGATGCGGCGGCGAACGATTTACTACGGGCGCGAGGGGTTTGCGGTGTGGGGGTTCGCGGCGATCGAAACGGCTTGCTGGGACATCCTCGCGAAGCGGGCGAAGCTGCCGCTTTATAAATTGCTGGGAGGGGCGCGGCGCGAAGTCCCGGCTTACGCGAGCGGGATCGATGCGGCGATGACGGAGAAGCAGCTTGTGTCCCAGCACGCGGGCTTTGTGAAGCAGGGATTTACGGCGGTGAAGATGAAGATCGGGAACCGGCCCGTCGAGGAGGACGTGAAGCGGATCCGGGCGGTGCGGAAGACGGTGGGCGAGGAGGTGAGGCTGGCGGTGGATGCCAATCAGTATTACACGGTGGCGGAGGCGCTGCGGATGGGGCGGCATCTCGACGAGATGAACGTGTTCTGGTTTGAGGAACCGATTCCGACGCACGACGTGGCGGGCATGGCGGAACTAGCGCGCGAGCTGGATACGCCGATCGCGGCCGGGGAGATGGAATGGTCCGAGGATCCGTTTCGGGAGTGGCTGGCGCGGCGGGCGGTGGACATCGTGCAGCCGGATTTGATCCGCAACGGCGGGGTGGCGGAGGTGATGCGGATCGCGGCCATGGCGCACGCGGCGAATGTTCCGGTGGCGACGCACTTTTACATCGAGATGAGCGCGCAGTTGATGGCGGCGATGCCGAACGCACTGATTTTGGAATGGATTCCGCAGCTCAACTTGAGCGAGGTGCTGGAGGAGCCACCGGTGATTCGCAACGGCGTGGTGAGGCTGGCGGAAAAGCCGGGGAACGGCGTGAAGTACAGCGGGGCGGCGAAGCGGAAGTTCGGCGTTTGAATCGTCCCGCAGAGGATGCTGCGAAGTGGCTTCTATTGGTCGGGCGGGGGCTTTTCTTCCTGGTGGGTGAACTGGTCGGCGTCGGGGTCCTGGTTTTCGTGGTGGCGGCGGCGCGGGGCCTGGCGACGGCGGCGGTCTTTGTCGCCCTGCAGGGCGAAATCGCCGGCGGCGGCGCGCTCGGCCGGCTCGACGGGCAGGCCGACGTTGCTGGGGTAGTTGATCGGGCCCATGGTCATCTCCCTCTGTCTGAGTGATCGGCACAGACGGCGCAAGGCTTTAGGCTCGCGTCGCCAGCTTAGTAGTCCTTTGTGGCCTGACCGTTGTAGTAAGACAGTATTTCCGTTTCGGCGTAGGCGATCGCCCGGGCGTACTGCCGAATGTAGCTGATGTTGAAGATCCCGCCGGGCAGTTCCGCGAAGCGCCCCTCTTCGATGGCACGCAGATAACGCGGATTGATCTTGGTGATTTGAGCGATCTGATCGAGGGAGATCCCTAGCTTCTGCCGCGCTTCCGAGAGAGGCAAGGGGTAGGGGCTAGTCTTGGCCCGGACGGTGTTTGCTGAGATGTTGTGAGGCGTCATGCTTCATGCTCCTTGGCTGACGATTCAATCCTCAGCATCCTGCCCCTCTATTGGCCGAGATTACCACGGTCGGGAGTGGTCCTAAATTGGGCGAATTGCTCAGAAGCCCTCAGCGAAATCACCTAGCGGGCTGAGTCAGAAGTTCATAGAATAATTCAGGCGCCCAAGTTTCTCGCGAAGTCGCAAAGCTCGCAAAGAAACCCTTGGCGGTCTTGGCGGGCTTTGCGAGGGGCGGTTTGGGAATTACAAAACGAATTTACGACTCAGAACACACCGCTTGCTAACGCGCGCGGCTCGGAAATCGGGTTCGCGTGCTCTCAACGGCAGCGTGCTAGATCTCGTACTCCGGGGGTTTGGGAGCGCCGTAGCGGATGCGCGCCCAGAGGCGCTCGTGGAGGAAGTAGCCGAGCAGTTTGGCGACGGCGTCGATGGCGCCGATCTGGGCGCCGATGGTGAGGCGGCCGGTGAGGGCCCAGGCGATCAGGAAGGTAGTGAGGGAGGCGAAGATCCGATAGCTGATGGCCTTGGCTACACTGCGGCGTCTGCTGTCCATGCCGGCTGATTCCTGTAGAAATACGAATGCTTCATTATGCCATGCTATGATGGCCGCGCTATGCGACGAGTCAGTCTAGTACACAAACGGGCGCGGTTGTGGGCGGCCTTGCAAGCGGGGGCGGCGGCGCAGGCCAAGGGATCTCCGGCCATCACTAATATCGCCGCGCACGCGGTGCGGGAGCCGGTGAGCCGACGGGAATATGTGCTGGCGGTGGTGGAGACCGACGCGGGCGTGAGCGGCGTGGGGGAAGCGGCGGCGACGCCGGACGCGCCAGCCGTGGTGGCGGCGCTGCTGGACCAGAAACAAAAGCTCACGGGGCGCGCGACGACGGCGGTGGAAGCGGCGCGGCTGGCGGCGGGCGGCGGCGACGGTGGCGATGGCTACGCGGCGGCGGCGCAGGCGGCGATCAACATGGCGCTGCTCGATATCACCGGGAAGCTGGCGCGCGCGCCGCTCTACGAGGTGCTGGGCGGGCCGACGCGGTTTCAGGCGCGGGCGGCGGCTTCGCTGTGGGGCGCTGATGACGACGAGCTGCGGCGGTCCATGACGAAGGTGCTGGCGGCCGGCTTTCGGGCGCTGCTGGTGCCGCTCGCGCGGCCCCCGTTTCGCAATCAGGGGCAGGCGTTCGTGCGGGGCACGCGGAGGAGGCTCGAGGCGCTGCGCAAGGCGGCCGGCGAGCAGGTCGATTTTGTGCTCGATTGCCACGGCGCGCTGACGCCTGGCGACGCGCAGATACTGGCGCACGAGCTGGAGACTTTCCACCTGCTGTGGCTCGAGGAGCCTTGCCCGGCACTGAACCTGAGCGCGGTGGCCAAGCTCGCGGCGGAGACGGTCACGCCGATCGGACTGGGCAGAGGAGTCATCCACAACGGGCAGTTTCAGGACCTGCTGCGGCTGGACGCGATCGACGTGCTGCGGCCGGACATCGCGCGCCACGGGATTTCGCAGATCCGCAAAGCGGCGGCTATTGCTGAGACCTACTACGTGGCGGTGGCGCCGTTTCACAGAGGCGGGCCGGTGGCGACGGCGGCGGCGCTGCACCTGGCGGCGTCACTGCCGAATTTCTTTTTGCAGGAGATTCCCTTCCCCGCCGCGTCCGACGACGGGGCGATGCGGATGGAGCTGGCGACGCCGCCGGTGGAGCAGGCGCGCGACGGATACTTCGCGCTGCCGCCGGGGCCAGGGCTGGGCGTGACGCTGAACCGGGAGGCGCTCGAGAAGTATCGCGCGGCATAAGAGGAGAGGCGGGCAGCGCGGGGCAAGCGGCGGGCCTGGCGGCGCGCAGCGCCCGGAGGGACGGCCGACCGCGGGCAGGAGGAGTGGCGGAAAGGACGGAGCCATGAACCGACGACAATTTCTGGCTGGGTTTTCGGCGGCCGCGGCGGGCGGCGGCATGGGGATGCGGGGCGCGCCGGCCGGGCGGCGCGGCGTCGAGGCGGACTGCGGCTGCGCGCCGATGCTTGCGCCGGCGCCGGCGGGCAACTGGCCGGCACCGCGCATCAAGGTCACCAACCTGAAGGCGATCGGTGTGACGCTCACGGGCGAGTCGGACCGGCCGTATGTGTTCGTGAAGATCGAGACCGACCAGGGCGTGGTCGGCTGGGGCGAAGCGACGCTTGAAGGCAAGGCCAGCGCGGCGATGGCGGCGGTGAACGACTTCCGCGATTTCATCGTCGGGCAAGACCCGATGAAGGTGGAGCACCATTGGCAGTCGATGTACGTGCACACGTTTTATCGCGCGGGGCCGGTGCTGGGGTCGGCGATTGCGGGCATCGACCAGGCGCTGTGGGACATTCGCGGGAAGGTGCTGGGGATGCCGGTGTATAAGCTGCTGGGCGGGCCGGTGGACGCGCGCGGGGTGCGTGGGTATTACCACGCCAATCCGCGGACCAAGGAAGAGTTCGCACAGTTGCGGGCGACGGCAAAGCAGACCGGGGTGACGTGCCTGAAGAGCGGGATTCCGGGCTATTACGAATGGATCGAGACGAACCGGACGATCCGGCGGGCGGTGGAATCGCTCGAGCGATTGCGGGAGGGGCTCGGGGAAGAGATCGACATCGCGATTGATTTTCACGCCAAGACCAGCCCCAGCGTGGCGACGATTATCTGCAAGGAAGTGGAGCCGCTGAACCTGCTGTTCATCGAGGAACCGTGCCCGCCGGAGAACGTGAAGGCCATGGCGCGGATCGCGCGGCGCACGACCACGCCGATCGCCACCGGGGAGCGGCTGATTGCGTCCTACGGGTGCCGCGAGCTGATCGAGATGGGCGTGGTCGATATCTTGCAGACCGACATCAACCACGTGGGCGGGATTTCGGCGCTGCGGAAAGTGGCGGCGATGGCGGAGGCGAGCGGCATCTCAATGGCGCCGCATGCCTGCGAAGGGCCGATCGGGGCGACGGCCACGCTGCACGTGGACTCGGCCATGCCGAATTTCGTGGTGCAGGAGATTTGCAGCGGCGTGGAGCCGGGAGAGAAAGAGAAAATCTGGGCGGAGTGGTTCGGGTTTCCGGCGATGCGGATGGTGAACGGCTTCTTTCCGCTGCCGGAAAAGCCGGGGCTGGGCTTTGAGCTGAGCGAGGCGGCGCTGGCGAGGTTTCCGTTTGGGGGGACGCGGCCGATGGCGCGGGTGTTTCATGCGGACGGGTCGGTGGCGGAGTGGTGAGGGTCTCATCTTACTGGTATGATTCGCCGCATATGACACGAGAGCAGCGGAAACAAGAGATCCGTGACCGGATAGACCGAAAGGCTCAGGCCATCGCCTAGGGCCGTGGGGAGAGAACATCGTCAGCGAAAGGCGGAGCGCCGTGCCATCTGAGCTGGACGCTGCGGAGGCGCAGTACCCTCGGGAATATGCGGACTGGCGAAGAGACAATCCGATTTCAAGCTAGACCCTGCCACCCCTCGCGTGCGACCCTCGCAAACGAAGGCCGCCCGCAGTAGCTGAGTGGAATGGTGCCGGTTCGGTGGCACTGACAAGGCGACGCGCAGGCATCCATGAAGGACCAGTATTTCGGCGATGTCAATGACTTCCGCAAATATGGTTTGCTGCGCACGTTGGTCATCCCCGATCGCCTGCGCCTGGGTGTCTGCTGGATGCTAACCGAGCCGGATGGCAAGGCCGACGGTAAATTCCTGGCTTATCTCGGCAAACCGAAGACGTATCGCCACAGCGATCCTGAGCTTTTTGACTGGCTGAAACAGGTCATCATCGTCGAGCAGGACCGCCGGATCGCCCGGATTGAGGGATCAGCCCTGCTGGGATCCGCGTCCTTTCAGTCCGGTATCCTGACTGACCGCGAAGGCGAGCGGAGCAAGTATTTCTCCGAGTGTTCCACACGATTTGCCGGCTGTGACCTGGTGTTCTTCGATCCCGACACCGGCCTGGAGATCAGGTCAGTTTCGCGTGGATGCAAGAACTCTCGCAGATACCTCCATTGGGATGAGGTGTGTAACACGTTCACGGCGGGCTCGTCGGTACTGATCTACCAGCACTTCATTCGTGAGAAACGGGCGGGATACATTGCCCGGATGACAGACGAGCTGCGAGATCGAACTGGCGCGGCGACGGTCTTCTCATTCAGAACCCCGCACGTTCTGTTCCTGTTGGCATCGCAAGAACGCCACACAGCCGCCCTTCGCAGACGGCTGGCAGCCATCCGGGCTGTTTGGGCTCCGGCGCAGATCCTGGCGGCCCAGCATCCCCACCCGATGGACAGGCCCCCCGCCCCTATCCGAGCCGCCGCACGTGCACCAAATGGGATAACGTCTGAGGGCGAGAGCCATGGCCAACCGTGCAGATAGCGGACCGGCAGGAGGCAACCAATGCGGGCCCTCCATTGACCTTCAGCCGCTCCGTCGGTTGCTTCGGGCAGGCGCGAACCTGAGGGAAGGCGGCGGCGATGGCCGAGGCCAGCGGCATCTCGATGGCGCCGCACGCCTGCGAAGGGCCGATCGGGGCAACCGCCACGCTGCACGTGGACTCCGCCATGCCGAACTTCGTGGTGCAGGAGATTTGCAGCGGCGTGGAGCCGGGAGAAAAAGAGAAGATCTGGGCGGAGTGGTTCGGGTTCCCGGCGATGCGCATGGCGAACGGCTTCTTTCCGCTGCCGGAAAAGCCGGGGTTGGGCTTCGAGCTGACCGAGCAGGCGCTGGCGAAATATCCATTCGGCGGCACGCGGCCGATGGCGCGGGCGTTCCACGCCGACGGCTCGGTGGCGGAGTGGTGAGGGGTCCTATTGAAAGCGGACAGG
>DASQHK010000819.1:0-10971 GCA_035632135.1 Bryobacterales bacterium | reverse complement strand
GGGCGCCGGCCAGTTCAAAGTTCCCAAAGTCGTCGAGCGCTGAATGGAGAACCTGAAAGCACTCACCATCGGCCGCATCCACGACGGTTTGCGCGCCCGCCAATTCAGCGCGGTGGAGCTGGCGCGCGAGGCCCTGCGAGTGGCCGAGCAGGAAAACGAAAAGTACGGCGCTTTCCTGCACTTCTGCCCCGAGCGCGCCCTCGAAGCCGCTGCGAAAGTGGACGCGCAGATCGCCGCTGGGTCACCCCTCGCTCCGCTGGCCGGCGTGCCGGTGGCCGTGAAGGATGTCATCGTCACGCGCGGCGTGCGCACTACCTGCGCCTCGCGCCTGCTCGAGCGCTACATTCCGCCCTACGACGCCACGGCCGTCATCCGCCTCGAGCAGGCCGGCGGCGTGCTCATCGGCAAGACCAACTGCGACGAGTTCGCCATGGGCTCCTCGACCGAAAACTCAGCGTTCGGTCCGGTGCAAAACCCGGCCGCGCCGGGCCGCGTGCCGGGCGGTTCAAGCGGCGGCTCGGCGGCAGCGGTCGCCGCGGGTCTCTCGGTCGTCTCTCTGGGCTCCGATACCGGCGGCTCCATCCGCCAGCCGGCGTCGTTCTGCGGCGTGGTGGGCGTGCTGCCCACGTACGGCCGCGTTTCGCGTTACGGCTTGGTCGCTTTCGCCAGCTCGCTCGATCACATCGGCCCTTTTGCCCGCACGGTGAAGGACGCCGCCACGCTGCTTGGCGCCATCGCCGGCCGCGACCCCGCCGACTCGACCTCGGCCGAGGTCCCCGTGCCCGACTACGCCGCCCAGCTCGATGGCGATGCCAAGGGCTTCCGCATCGGCGTGCCGCGCGAATATTTCGGCGCCGGCCTCGACGCCGAGGTGGGCGGCCGCATCGGGCGCGGCCTCGACGTGTTCCGGCGCCTCGGCTGCGACATTCGGGAAGTCAGTCTGCCGCACACCGATTACGCCATCGCCTGCTACTACATCATCTGCACTGCTGAGGCCAGCTCCAACCTCGCCCGCTACGACGGAGTCCGCTACACCACGCGCAGCGAGCGAGCGCCGACCCTCATTGATATGTACCGCAATACGCGCGGCGAGGGCTTCGGCGCCGAGGTCAAGCGCCGCATCATCCTCGGCACGTACGTGCTCAGCGCCGGCTACTACGACGCCTATTACTTAAAGGCGCAAAAGGTCCGCGCTTTGGTGGCCCGTGATTTCTCCGAGGCGTTTCAAAATGTGGACGCCATCGTGACGCCGGTTTCCCCTTTTCCCGCCTTCAAGCTCGGCGAGAAGATGTCGGACCCGCTCGAAATGTATCTGTCCGACATCTACACCATCACCGGCAGCCTGGCCGGCATCTGCGGCATCAGCGTTCCTTGCGGCCACACTTCGGCTGGCCTCCCCGTGGGCATGCAAGTTCTGGCCAAGCACTTCGACGAGCACCGCCTGTTCCGGCTCGCCCATGCTTTCGAGCAGGCGGGAGGCTTCACGGTTTAGAGAGGCGTCTGTGTAGGTCGCCAGCGCCTCCCGGCGGGTGTGCGACATACTTGTGGGCATCCGGAAAACCCCGTTGCCGAGCCGCGCGCGAAGCAAGCGGTCGTTCCCAAGGCGGCACCAGGCCGCTCCGTCACAGTCGCTGCTCCAATCCAAGTCAACCACATTCAAGGTCGCAACTTTCTTGTCGCACTCCCCCTCCCCGCATGCCGTTCCCACCGACGGAGCGTGCTGAGTTATGCTAAAGTTTACGGGTTTGAAATTCCTTGGAGGCGCAACGCATGCCTACCCCCAATTGGCGACATCTCTTCCTCGCGGCCGGACTGCTGGTGCTTTTCTCCGCAGTCTCGCTGGCCCAGACTTCTTCTCTCGAAGGTGACGTAAAAGACGAGCACGGCGGTCCGCTGGTCGGTGCGTGGGTCAAGATCGATCGCAAAGACATCAAGGGTCACTACCAGGTGAAGACCAACAAGAAGGGCCACTACTTCCACGCCGGCCTGCCGCTTGGCGTCTACCGCGTCAGTCTGGAAGTGGACGGGAAAGAAATGGACTTTGTCGACAACGTCCACACCAAGTTCGGCGACACCGTGGAGGTCAGCTTCAACATGGCTGACGTGAAAGCGCGCCAGAACGCCGCCGCGGCCGGCGCTCCTATCACTCAGGAACAGGCCCGGCAGATGAGCCCCGAGCAGCGCCGCCAGATTGAAGAGTCGTTGAAGAAGCGGCAGGAGCAGCTCAGCAAGAATAAAGCGCTCAACGACGCCTTCAACGGCGGCATGGCGGCCAAGAGCGCCAAGAACTGGGACGCCGCCATCCAGAGCTTCGAGAAGGGCGCCGAGATCGACCCCAAGCAGCACGTCATTTGGGCCAACCTGGCGGAGTGTCAGGTGGAGGCCTCCGCCGCCAAGCCGGGCGCCGAGGGGCAGGCCCTGATGGCCAAGGCCATGGAGAATTACCAGAAGGCGATTGAGCTGAAGCCCGATGACGCCGCGTATCACAACAACTACGGCCTGGCGCTGGCTCGCGCCGGCAAGTACCCCGAGGCCCAGGCGGAACTCGCCAAGGCCGCCCAGCTCGACCCGCCCAACGCCGGCCGTTACTTTTTCAACCTCGGCGCCATCCTGGTCAACACCGGCCACAGCGAGGAAGCGTACGAAGCGTTCAAGAAAGCCGTGGCGGCCGATCCCAATTACGCTGACGCGCATTACCAGATCGGCCTCTACCTGCTCAGCAAGGCCCAGATCGCTGCCGACGGCAAGATCACGCCCCAGCCCGGCACCTTGGAAGAGTTCCAGAAATACCTGGACTTGAAACCCGACGGCCCCTACGCCGCCTCGGCGAAGGGCAGCATCCAGGCCCTCAGCGGCAGCGTGCAGACTGAGTTCAGCAAACAGCCGCAGAAGAAGGGCCGCAAATAACGGGTGGGAAGACGCGCGCGGCGGGAATGCGCGCGTAAAGAATGCGCTTTCTAATCAGGCTGATCCTCCTTATCGCGGCGTTCCTGCTGCTGCGCTCGCTGCTGGAACCGGTGATCAAGGCGGTGGTCGCCATGTTCAACCCCTCGTCGCCGCCGGCGCAGGCCAATGCCGCGGCTCCCGAAACCAAATCCGCCGAGCTTAAGAAAGACCCGGTCTGCGGGACGTTTATCGCCCCGGAACTCGCCATCATCCAGAAATTCAACGGCCAGATCATTCACTTCTGCTCGCAGAAATGCCGCGACACTTACGCGGCGGCGCACCGGGGGTGAGAGGTGGGAGCCTCCCTCCAAGCCTGCGCCGCAGCGAGCGCGCATAACAGTCCCCTCCAGTAGCGGCCGGCTGCGGTCTTTCGATAGAATACTGTATTCAAGCCCGTTACTCCAAGGTCGCGTGCTCCGAAGAGGAATGTGTGCCGAGACGCAGCATCAGCATCTACCCCGGGTCGTTCGATCCGCCCACCAACGGGCACCTCGACCTGATCGAGCGGGGCGCGAATCTGTTCGGCCGGCTCATCGTGGCCATCCTGCGCAACGAGGGCAAGGCGTCGCTGTTCAGCGTGGAGGAGCGCGCCGAGATGCTGCGCCAATCGGTGAAGCGCCTCGGCAACGTGAGCGTGGAGTGCTTCGACGGGCTGCTGGTCCGCTTTGCCGAGCAGAAGGGCGCGCGCGTGATTCTGCGCGGCATCCGCGCCGTCTCCGATTACGAGTATGAGCTGCAAATGGCGCTGATGAACCGCAAGCTGTGCCCCGAGCTGGAGACGGTCTTCATGCTGCCGGGCGAGGCCTACAGCTACGTCAGCTCGCGGCTGGTAAAAGAGATTTTCCGCCTGGGGGGCGACGTGAGCGACCTGGTACCCCCCATCGTGGTAGAGCGATTAAGAGCGAAAGGAGACATATAAGCCGTCAGCTTATCAGCTCTCAGTTTTCAGCAACCACGGCCGGTGCCAGGGCCGTGAAGTTGCCGACTGCTGACGGCTGGGGCCTGACGGCTGATATATAAGCCGTCAGCTTAATCAGCTCTCAGTTTTCAGCAACCACGGCCGGTGCCAGGGCCGTGAAGTTGCCGACTGCTGATGGCTGGGGCCTGACGGCTGAGAGCTTCCGTTATGCAATTTTCAGAGCGAATTTCCCGCATCAGCGTTTCCGCCACCATGCGCGTCAGCGCGGAAGCCGCCAAGCTCCGCGCCGCCGGAGTGGACGTCGTCGATTTCGGCGCCGGCGAGCCCGATTTCCCCACGCCCGACAACATCAAGCGCGCCGCCGTCGAGGCCATGGACCAGAACTTCACCAAGTACACGCCGGCCGGCGGCACGCCGGAATTGCGCAAGGCCATCTGCGAGCGCCATCGCTCGGACTTCCGCACCAGTTACGACCCGGCGGAGTGCATCGTCACGGTCGGCGGCAAGCACGCCATCTACGGCGCCGTCTCGGCCATCGTCGATCACGGCGACGAGGTCGTGCTGCCCGTCCCTTACTGGGTCACCTTCGCCGACGTGATCCACTACAACGGCGGCAAGTGCGTCTTCGTCGACACCGACGAGTCGCGCGGCTTTGCGCTCACCGCCGGCCAGATCGAGCAGGCGCTCACGCCCAAGACCAAGCTGGTCATCATCAACTCGCCCAACAATCCCAGCGGCGCGGTGGTCGGCCCCGAGGAGTTCGAGAAGATCTACGCCATCACCTCCCGGCGCGGCGTGCTGCTGATGAGCGACGAGTGCTACTGCCACTTCCTCTACGACGGCCGGCCGTACTCGATCGGCTCGGTGGCCGGGGCGAAGCAGAACGTCGTGATAGTAGGCTCGCTATCGAAGACGTATGCCATGACCGGGTGGAGGGTGGGCTTCGCGCTCGCGCCCGTGCCGCTCGTCTCGGGCATGCTGAAGCTCCAGAGCCACTCGACCTCCAATCCCAACTCGATCGCCCAGAAAGCGGCCGTCGAGGCGCTGCTCGGCCCGCAGGAATCGGTTGGGCAGATGCTCGCCGAGTACCGCCGCCGCCGCGAGTACGTGATCCGGACCCTGCGCGCGATCCCCGGCGTGAGCTGCGCCGAGCCGCGCGGGGCGTTCTACGCTTATCCCAACATCGGCCGTTTTCTCGGCCGCGGCGGCATGAGCACCACGCTCGACTTTTCTGAGAAGCTGCTCGCGGAGGCCCGCGTGGCGGTGGTGCCCGGCGAGGCCTTCGGCACGCGCCAGCACGTCCGCATCTCCTACGCCACCTCGATGCACGAACTGGAGCGCGGCCTGGCCCGCTTGCGCGACTTTTTGGCGGGCGGCGGCCCCTCGCCGGAAGAGCCGGCGGCGGTTTCGAGCAGAAACGCTTCGTGAGCGGCTTGTATCCTCTGCGCCTGGCGCCCTCGTGGCGGGAAAAAATCTGGGGCTCGACCAACCTGGAGCCCCTCTTCGAGCCCCGCTCCGGACGCATCGGCGAGGTTTGGTACAGCTTCGAAGAGAACACCATCGCGGGCGGCCCGCTGGCCGGCCAGACCCTCGCCGGGCTGATCGAGCGCCACGGCGCTGAGCTGCTGGGCTCTGCCCATGAGCCTCGCCGCCTCCAGCGCCGCTCCGCCGGTGAAGCGGCAGCGGCTCGACAGGCCGCCTCCAGCGTCTACTTTCCCATCCTGGTCAAATTCCTCTTCACTTCCGACAAGCTCTCCGTGCAGGTGCATCCTGACGATACCTATGCCCTCGAGCACGAGGATGGCCCTGGCAAGACCGAGATGTGGTACGTGCTGCGCGCCGGCCCCGGCGCGGCGGTCGCGCTCGGTCTGGACCGGGCGCTGACCCGCGAGGAATTGCGCCGAGCCGCCGTGAGCGGCGAGATTGAGCGGTACCTCAACTGGGTGCCGGTGAATCCCGGCGACGCCATCTTCTCGCCGCCCGGCACCCTGCACTCGATCGGCACCGGCCTTGCCCTGTGCGAGATCCAGCAAAACTCCGACCTCACTTATCGCTTCTACGATTTCGGCCGCCTCGGCGACGGCGGCCGCCCCCGGCCGCTGCACATCGACCAGGCCGTCGAGGTCACGCGCCTCGATTCCTACGACTGGCTGCAAACGCCGGCCCCGTTCCGCCGTGGCGGGATGGAAGGCGAGACCCTGGTCGTCTGCGACTACTTCGCCGTCGAGCGCCTCTGGGGCGCCGCGCCGCTGCGCTATGAGCCCGAACCCGCGCGCTTCCACCTCCTGGTGTTCCTGGAAGGCTGTGGCGCGCTGGACGGCCAACCCTACCGCCCGGGCGACGTCTACCTGATCCCCGCCGCCGCGCCGCCGTTCGAGTGGCGTCCCGCCGGGCGCACCCTCGCGCTGCGGACCTACGTTCCCGGTGACTAAGCGCCATGCAGCCGCGGCGCTGGTTTTGCTGGCCCTGGCGGCCGCTGTCGCCGTCGTGCTGCTTCGCAAACCGGCGCGCCCCGCTTCGAGGGGCCGCCTGGATGGCTTCCCCAAGGTTGTCCTTTGGGCCTGGGAGCGGCCCGAAGACCTCCGCTTCCTCAACCCGCGCGAGGCCGGCGTCGCGTTTCTGGCAACCACTCTGTTCCTGTATGGCGACCAGGTCAGCGTGCGTCCCCGGCTGCAGCCGCTGCAATTTCCGGAGGGAACCGCGCTCATGGCCGTGGCCCGCATCGAGACGGATCGCTCCGTGCCCCCCGCTCTGAGCGCCGGACAGATCGCACGCGCCGTGCCCGCCATTACAGAGCCGGCGCGCCTGCCCGGCGTGCGCGCCTTGCAGATCGACTTCGACGCCACGCTCTCCCAGCGCCCGTTTTACCGCCGCCTCCTCGAAGAGCTGCGCCGCGCTCTGCCCGAGTCGACAGCCCTCTCCATCACGGCTCTCGCTTCGTGGTGTTGGGGCGACGACTGGCTCTCCGGCCTGCCGATTGAGGAAGCCGTCCCCATGCTGTTCCGCATGGGCCCCGGCGGCCACCAGGTTCTGGAGCGCCTCCAGGCCGGCGACGGCTTCCGCACCGCGCTCTGCCAGGGCAGCATTGGAATCTCGACAGATGAACCTGCGCCCGCGGTCCCGGCCGGCCGCCGCGTCTATCTCTTCCATCCGCAGCCGTGGTCGCCGGTGGCATTTCAAGAAATAAGGGCCCGGAATGCCGGCACATTTTGAGCGCGGCCATCGTCTTGTGATATCCTATCGCTGTCTTCTGGGTGTGGAATTAACGGTAATTGGCATCTAAGAGCAAAAAGTCTCTTAGTTCCAACCAAACCGCTCAAGAAATCTTCGGCCCGGCCCGAGGCATGGCCAGCCGGCAGGCCGCCGGCGGTGGCGCCGCAAGGCCCGATTCAGCTTGAAGGCTTCCGGTTCCACCCCGCGAATCCGCCGTTATGAAGATTGTCATCGAGCCCGGTGGGTGGGACTGCCTGAACATCGGTGACCTGGCCATGCTGGAGGCGGCTTGCAGCCGCCTGTGGGCGCTGTGGCCCGCGGCGCATATCCACGTCATCACCACCGCGCCGGAGAGACTGTGCCAGTCGATTCCCCGGGTACAGCCGCTTTCGCCGCAGAGCCGCTTCGAAGTCCTCAACCATCAACCAACAGGCGGCGCGCTGGGATCCCCTTCCGCCCTGCAGCGCGCGCGAAGGGCCGCCCAAAACTGGATTCGCCGGCAGGCCCCCGCGGTTGACGCCGCCTTCAACCTGGCCCGGGTGGCGAAGCAGGGCGACGCTTGGAGACCCGCCGCGGCGCTGCTCTGGACCATTCGCACGAGCGACCTGTTCGTGCTTTCCGGCGCGGGCGGCATCAATGACGCTTTCGCGGCCGGGGCGCTTCGCGTCCTGCTCACGCTGCGGTTCGCACAGCGCGGCGGACGGCCGACCGCCTTGCTGGGTCACATGATCGGACCGCTCACGCATCCCGCGGTGCTCCAGTTGTGCCGCGATGTGCTGCCCCGGACCGACTGGATCTCCTTGCGAGAAGGCTTCACCAGTCTTCCCGTCCTGCACAGCCTCGGTGTTCCTTCCGGACAAATCGCCGTATGCGGCGACGAAACAGTGGAGATGGCCTACAACTCCCGCCAGCACGGCGGAGAGAAAGCGAATCGCCTCGGCTGGAACGTTCGCGTGGCGCGATACTCCGGCTTGCAGAGCGGCGACGAGGCGTGGAAGGCATTTCGCTCGGTGGTCGCGGCGGCGGCCGGCGAGTTCCAGGCGGAAATCGCCCCGATCGCCATTTCCCATCAGGCCAGCGACAGCGACCAGACGGCTCTGGAACAAATCACCGCCGGCCTGCCGTGCGTGGCGGAGGCGGCCGCCGGGCCGGAGTCTTCGGAGGAAGTTTTTCGGCGCGTCGGCGCTTGCCGTGTGGTGGTGACCGGCAGCTATCACGGGGCTGTCTTTGCGCTCGCGCAGGGAATCCCGGCGGTGGGCCTCTCCTTCACCCCTTACTACCAGGCGAAATTTGATGGTCTGCGCGATCTGTTCGGCGGCGGCTGCCGCCACGTCGATGGAACCGTGTCCGGCTGGCCGGAGGCCCTGCGCCAGGCGATCGACGAGCTTTGGACCTCGGCCCCTCAGTGGCAGAAGCCGCTGTGCGAGGCGGCAGCGCGACAGGCGCGCCTCTCCTGGCAAGCTTATGCGGCGCTCGCCGAGCGCATCCGCGCCCGCCGCAGAATCCCTGCTGCCTTGCCCTTATCGCCACCCTCTCTGGCCCCAACGCCGGGGAGATGAAACACGCCGGCAATCCCCACCATTTGGGCTTATTCTAGGAAGTAGCTGACCGAGGTTAGGCGATGGCTGCAAAAACGGCCCGGGCGCTTCTGGTCGTTGCACTCCTCTGCGTGCTGCTCTACTTCCTGCGCCCGTTGTTCGCCTGCGGCCCGTTTTTCCCCGAAGCTGTCTTCACCCGGCGGGACGCCCCCGATCCCCCGCTCGACCGGTTCGCCGGCGGCGAGCTAGGCGTTTTGCAGAGGACATACGGCCGTCCCTATCTCTACGCCGCCTACCGCACTCTGATCGGCAAGGGCTTCGACGCTTCCGAACGGCAGGCCCTCCTTGCCTATTGGGGTGAGGTGCGGGGCGGGCGCGCGGAACCGGACAACCCGTCGGCGGCCTCTGCCGAATGGCTGCGGGAGCGCCGCAAAGCGGGGGGCCTCGGCCTGCCCCAGCCATCCCAACCCTGGATCAATGTGTACCGCTCTATGCAGAGTCCGTTCGCTTATTTTCGGAACTGCCCCGATGACGCTTTTCGCACCGCCGCCGCAACGCTCGACCAACGCACCGCCCGCTTCGGCGCTCAGAGCCCCGAGGTCCGCGCCTGGCTGCAGGGCCAGGATGCCGTCTTTTCCAACTGCTCGGCCGGGCACGTGATTCCGGCGGCGCTCGGCTCCGGTGCCGACCCGCAGCTCGAAGCCGACCGGGCCTATCAGATTGCCGCGGCCCATTTTTACGCCGGCGATTTCGACGAGGCCGAAAAGCAGTTCCGCGCCATCGCTCAGGACGCGCGGTCGCCGTGGCGGCGCGTGGCGCCCTACCTGGCCGCTCGCACTTTGCTGCGCAAAGCCACGCTCAGCAAGGCGGAAGGCGCCGACGAGTTTCTGCTGCGCGAAGCCCAGGATCAGTTGCAGCGCGTCCTCGCGGATCCCGCCTCCCGCGAACTGCACGCCTCGGCCGGGGGACTCCTGCAGTTCATCCGCCTTCGCCTCGATCCCCAGAGCCGCCTCGAGGAACTCTCTCGCTCCCTGCTCCAACAAGGCGCAGGGCCCACCCTGCGGCACGACCTGGCCGATTACCGCTTCCTGCTCGCTCATTCCTCCAAACTCCGCCTCGATGACATGGGCGACTGGATCCTCGCCTTCGAGCAGCCGTTCCCCGGCAGCCTCGACCACTGTTTGGAAAAGTGGGGCGAGACCGCGTCGGCTCCGTGGCTTGTGGCGGCGCTCGCGCAAGCCCCGGCGAACCATCCTCGCCTCCCGGCGCTGCTCGCCGCCGCCGCGAAGATCCCGCCGGATTCGCCGGCTTACCTCACCGCCGCCTACCACGTCATCCGCCTCGAAGCCGCCTCGGGAAAGCGCGACGACGCCCGCCGACGCCTTGACAGCCTGCTCTCCGCCGCGAACAGTCTCCCTCCCTCGGCGGTCAATCTCTTTCGCGCCGAGCGGATGGATCTCGCGAGCACTTTCGACGAGTTCCTGCGCTTTGCCCCGCGCGTGCCGGTCGCCTACGGTTTTGGCATGGATGACAACGAGGAGGTCCCGCGGGATCAGATGCCCGATCCGTTGAAGGCCGTCGCCGATGCCCGCGCCCTGCTCGACCGAGACGCGACGAAAATCTTCAACAAGCGTTTGCCCCTGAGCCTGCTCGCGCGAGCGGTGACTGCGCCGGCTTTACCCGCTCACCTGCGCCGCGATCTGGCCCTCGCCGGCTGGGTCCGCGCCGAACTTCTCGACGATCAGCCGGTCGCCCGCACCCTGGCCACCCAACTCGCCAACGAGCTTCCCGAGCTGCAGCCGTATCTCGCGGCCTGGCTCGCTGCGAAGGACCGCCCGTCCCGCCAGTTCGCCGCCGCCTTCCTGACACTGAAATTCCCCGCCACGCGCCCCTACATCGATACCGGCGTGCCGCGCCTCACGCCCCTCGGCCAAGTGAACGACCTGCGTGACAACTGGTGGTGCCGCTTCGACCTGGGTCAGGGTCTCGACGTCCCGAACCGCAACAAGCTGTGGGAGAAGTGGATGAAAGACGAGCCCGGCGGCAAGCCCGATCCCGACGCCGCTCTGCCGTTCCCTGCTTTCGTGACCGCAGCGCAGCAGGCCGCCGCCCGCGCGCAATGGGAGAGGATCTTCGCCGTCGGCGCCGCCCCCAACTACCTGAGCCGCGCCGTGGTCGGCTGGGCCAAGACCCACCCCAACGACCCGCGCGTGCCCGAGGCGCTGCACCTGGCCGTCGAATCCACCCGCATCGGCTGCGTCGACAAGGAGACGTCGCAGTGGTCGCGGGCAGCCTTCGAGCTGCTCCACCAGCGCTATCCGAAGAGCCCCTGGGCCGCGCAAACTAAGTATTGGT
>DASQHK010000818.1:0-7249 GCA_035632135.1 Bryobacterales bacterium | reverse complement strand
TACGAGGTGACGGTCAAGAAAGCCGGCTTTCAAACCTATCGCGCCACGGGCATTCAGGTGCTCGCCTCGCAATCGGTGCGCGTGGACGTCAGCCTTCAGGTGGGCGCGGTGCAGCAGACCGTCGACGTCGTGGCCGAAGCGCCGCTGGTGCACACTGAAAGTCCCACCATCGGCGGCACCGTCAACACGCGCCAGATCGCCGATCTGCCCTTCTCACAGCAGAGCATCGACGGCCTGCTCAATCTGGTTCCCGGCGCTCAGGTCAGCGGCTCCAGCCCGCAGACCGGCGGCGGCACCCACTGGGGCTCCTTCAACTTCACCATCAACGGCATTCAAGCCAACGACTTCGGCAACGGCGCCGCCGCCTATTCCTTCGGCCTGGGCCTCATCAGTCTGCCCGCCATCCAGTCCATGCAGGAGTTCAAGGTCGACGCCTACGACACCAACGCCGAGTACCGCAACCTCGGCACGGTCACCATGGTCACCAAGGCCGGGACCAATCAGTTCCACGGCGAGGCCTACGAATACAACGAAAACAAATCCCTCACTGCTAATACCTTCCTCAACAACGCGCTCGGCCGGCCGCGCTCGCCGTTTGTCCGCAACCAGTTCGGCGTCAACGTCGGCGGCCCCATTTGGCGCAACAAGGCGTTCTTCTTTTTCGATTACTCCGGCTTTCGCAACCGCAATTATTCGCAGCCGCAATTGCACATCCCGTCCATGCCCATGCGGCAGGGCGATTTCTCCGCTCTCTGCTCCGCTTACGACGGCAACGGCATTTGCGCCGACCCCAAGGGCACCCAGCTTTACAACCCCTATAACGGCAGCGCCTTCCCCAACAATCGCATTCCCTCGGGCATGATCGCCCCGCAGGCGCAGGCGCTGCTGAAGTTCCTGCCGCCGCCGACCGACGCCACATCCAACGGCGCGCCCTTCGGCCTTCCCAACTATTTCGGCCTGGTCTCCACCGCGCAGGACACCAACGTCTCCGATGTCCGCATCGATTACCAGATCTCCGCGAAGGACTCGCTCTACGGCGTTTACAGCCGCAACGTCGGCTTCCCCTGGGAATGGCCGCTAGGTACTCCTCCCACCTACGGCAATGGCTCTAACTACGGCTACAAGACCTTCGGCTACAGCGTGGTCGAGACCCACACGTTCAATCCCGGGACGCTGAACGACCTGCGCCTCGCCTGGTTCAACCACCCCAGCATCCGCAGCGGCCAGAACCTCGACTTCGATCCCCGCACGCTGTTCCCGGGCCTCACCCCCAGCCCCAACCGCGGCCTCCCCACCATGAGCATGACCGGCTACACCGGCATGTTCACCGACATCGGCAAGGGCTATTACGGGCAGGGCGTCAGCGAGGAGCTGACCGACAACTTCACCCACGTCTTCGGCCGCCACACCCTCAAGGTCGGGGCCGACATCGCTACCTATAAGTCATATGGTCCGAATCCCAACGCCCCCCTCGGCAGCTTTTCTTTCAGCGGCCAGTGGACCGGCAACAAGGGCTGGCCCGGCCAGCCGCAATCACAGGGCAACGCCTTCGCCGACTTCCTGCTGGGCACCGCCAACACCTCCACCACCGGCTTCGCCGGCGTGTTCGAGGGCGTCTACTGGGATTGGGACTCCGAATTTTACGTGCAGGACACCTGGCAGGCCTCGCCGCGCCTGACCCTCTCCTTCGGCCTGCGCTACATGTATCAGACGCCGTGGAACTGGCAGGATGGCTATTCTACCTACTTTGACTACAAGAGCAACAAGCTGGCGCTGCCGCAGGATTCCGCCACGCCCACTCTGCCGCCCTACGGCGCCTCTGCCGCCCAGCTCGCCGCTTATCCCTTCACCACCACTCAGGCCCTCGGCATTCCCGCACGCTACATGATCGGCGACAAGAACAACTGGGCGCCGCGCTTCGGCTTCGCCTACCGCCCGTTTTCCAATAACTCCACCGTCATTCGCGGCGGCTACGGCGTGTATTACAACTTCAATCCTGCCTTCGTGGGTTCGCGCGACGACGTTCTGAATCCGCCGTGGCTCGGCGGCCTGGGCGGCTACCCCGGCCAGAACTACAGCTCCGGGCTGCCCGGCAAGCCCACGGCTCCCTATCAGCCCGACATTACTTTCGCCGACCCCTTCCCGGCCGGGCTGCAGGCGGCGACTGGCGCCGCGCCGCACCCCACTATTTTCTCCATGCAGCGCGACCTCAAGAACGCCGTCGCCCAGCAGTGGAACCTCACCGTGGAGCGCCAGTTCGGCCAAAGCTGGATGGCCCGCGCCTCCTACATCGGCAGCCAGACCCACCACATCCAGTGGTTCTTCGGCGATATCAACGTGCCGCGCACGCAAACTCCCAACGTCCCGATCCAGAACCAGCGCCCCCTCCAGCCCTGGGCCAATTTCGACGCCACGCGCAGCGGCGCCTCCCAGAACCTCGAGCAGTTGCAGTTCGAAGCCATCAAGCGGTTCTCCTCCGGCCTCAGCTTCCAGCTCGAATACGCCTGGACGCGCAGCCTCGACAACGTGGACCCCTCCGGCGGGCCGCAAAACTGGAACTTTCCCGGCCTCGATTACGGCAACACCAACGGCGTCCGCCGCCACACGCTGGTGGCCAACTATGTCTGGGAGCTTCCGGTCGGCCGCGGCAAGCCTTTCCTGACCAATGCCAATGCCCTCGCCAATGCGGTTCTGGGCGGCTGGGAAGTGGCCGGCATCACCACCTACAACACCGGCTCGCCGTTCTCCGTCAGCTTCCAGGTGCCCTCCAACTACATTGGCTGGTGGGGCGGCCGGGCCGATGCGGTGAGCAGCAACCTCTACGCCAAGCAAAGCTCCCACGACATCATCAATGGCGTGTCCTGGTTCAACACCGCCGCCTTCGCTCCTCCCACCCCCTGGACCTGGGGCAACTCTTCGCGCGACATGCTCTTCGGCCCTGGCTCCGGCAACTGGGACATCAGTTTCATGAAGAACTTCAGCCTGAAGGAGCGGTTCCACCTGCAGCTTCGCAGCGATTTCCTCGACGCCTTCAACCACTTCAATCTCGGCAATCCGAGCAGCGCCATTCCCGACACCCGCGACGGCGGCCCTCCCAATGCCGCCGCCGGCAAGATCTTCGGCGGCAGCGGCAACCGGATTGTCCAGGTGGGCGCCAAGGTGACCTTTTAGCCACAGACACGCCGAGCCACAGAGAAACGAAGATCGCGCGAACGAAGCTTATGGGGGCTTCAATGTCTCGGGGTAGTGTGCCAGGTCTCGGGGTTGCGCCGCACGGCGAACGGGCACCAAGCGGTACAGTCCTGAGGCATCAAAGACGGGTTTGTCTTCTGCGGGGGGACGGAATCAGGCCAGCTACCGCTTCTTGTGGGCTTTCCTGCTGGCTTTGCCTCTTGCGTGGTGCGCAGGCGCAGGGGGCGGGGGCGGCGCCAATGGCAGATCGGAGTTGAAAGTGTCAACTATGGCCTTCCACTTGCCGTCAGCCTGCTTGCGGTACACGGTCACGTACTTGCCTTTGTCATTGGTCGGGGCGCCCTTCGGATCGTTCATGGTCATCGAGTACGTGCCGTAGGAATATCCGATGTCGCCGCTGCGAGCAACCTCGACCTTGGACGCCTCGAAGGTCAGCGAAAAGCCGGGCGCTTCGAACATCGGCCTCAGCGCCGCCCGCGTGGTTTCTTTGCTCGTGCTGATCGGGGCATTGGGTGGAAGGGCCACAGCATCGTCGGCGTAAAAGGAAACGAAGGCATCAACGCCTTTGGCTGCTGCTTTGCTCCACTGGGCCTCGGTATCGCGGATGGCGCGCTCATCGGCCGCCCGTGTATCGGGAGTCCCGATAGAGCATCCCCACGACAGAATCATCATCGCGGTGATCAGGAATGCGGGTTGCGACCGAAGTAACCCTTTCATAGAGGACCTCCTCGTCCTGAGACACAATATCCCGGTCCGGCATCATCTTGTCAAGCCAGATTTCGCGGGTAAACACGAATATCCATCTGGGGCTCTCCAGCGCGGTTCAGAAACGCGCTTTCGGAGTATTACCCTTCTCGGCCTCTGTGGCCAAGGTGCTAAAATGGAGTCTTGTTCGGGGAAACCGCGCCCCTCGACCTCGCCGGGGCGCGCCCCGCGAGGCGCTCCAAACCGGCCGCGACGTGGCGCTAGTGGACACCGCCGGCCGCCCGCACATCGACGACGCGCTGATGAAGGAGCTTGAGGATCCCACGCCTATTCGATTCGAGGAATGGAACACTCCGTGAAAAAGAGAAACTGGATCATCCGTGGCGTTCTGCTATTCTGGCTGCTGGCAATTCCAGCGCTGGCAGATTTTGGCGCTGGCTGGCGAGCTTACGAAAAGGGGGACTATGGTACCGCGCTCGGCGAATGGCTGCCCTTGGCGCAGCGCGGTGACGCAGACGCTGGGTTTCTCCTTGCGTTCATGTACGAACAAGGCCGGGGCGTCACTCAGGACTACCCTGAGGCCCTGAAGTGGTACCGGATGGCTGCCGAACACGGACTGGCTCTAGCCCAGGTGAACTTAGGGCTCATGTACCGGGAAGGCCGCGGCGTTGCAAAGGACTACGGAGACGCAGTGAAATGGTTCCGTATGGCTGCTGAACAGGGCAATTCGAAGGGGCAGGGCAATCTGGGGGAGATGTACGCCTACGGCCTCGGAGTCCCTCAAGACTATGCTCAAGCATACGTGTGGTTTAGCTTGTCAAGTGGGGGCTGGGATGACGTGGGGGCGCACACCCTCGACGTAACGGCTCAGAGAATGACCCAGGCGCAAATTGCTGAGGCCCAGGATGTGGCCAACGCATGGGTACAAAGAAGGGCTTCCGTACGCCGACGTGAAGCGCTTGCCAAGATAGATCCTCGGTTTAGGGCCCTGTCGCAATCCGCCCAGTCGAACCTTCTCTCGAAGCTCGACGAGAGACAAAAGTCCACCAAGGAGCGGCACTCGAGTAATTTCATAGTCTGGGATCAAGCTGACCAAAGAGATTGCGACTTTCTCTATCAGGACGGTGAGCAGATTTTCATCATCCACAGTGGCCCATTAGCCCTTGCGGCAAGCATTTATGAGGAAAAGGATTTCGTCGTTGCCTGGATCTGTGCTTTGCTCGACAAGAACAGCAAAGCGCGGCTGGACATTCTCCCCGAGGAGATCGCGCTACACACCGTACTTCCACAACCTGCTTTGAGGACGCCAGCCGACCCCGACCGAATCGGTGCAGCTATAGTAAAAAAGGCGCGAATCTGGGGAGCTCTGCTCGGTGGCCTCTCGGGGATGGCCGCGTCCACTCGTACAACATACGAATCGGGTGAGTTCGAGGGGGCCTACAGTTCCTATAGTGCAGCGGGCCGTTTCCGAGGTACGTACTCAGGTACATCCACAACGACGGAACCCGACTATAGGGCTCGCGAACAGGGGCAGCGTGCAGCGCGAGCAACGATAGAACGGGCCGAGCAAAAAGCACAGCAGCTTTCGATGGGCGCCTTGAGACGAACGACCGTGATGCCAGGGGCGAAGGTCAGCGGTCTGGTTTACTTTCCGAAGGACAAAAGGGGCCAGGGCGGCCTTCTTCGTATTCCGATCGGCACTATGGATTTTGAGTTCCCTTTCGTCTTGGGGAAGTAAGCGACGCCGTGGGACCACGGGGGCGGTGAAGTTCTGGCCAGAGGCTCACACATTGCCCAGCATTCAACCGGAACGGAAAGTCGGTGGGGCGGCCCAGGAGGTGCTGGGTTTTGCCAGGGGAGGTCAATATGCAAAGCGCAACGGAAGAACAACCATTCCGGGTTCAATTGATCTTTTACGACGAACTCAAGAGCGTTCAGGTGGTTCCGCTCAATGGTATTCCTCCGTCTCTAAGTGACGAAGTGGTCGGCGGCATGCTTCACGGGAGGCACGATGTTGCATCTTTTCTTTCTGGCACCGGAATTGATAGCATAGTCCAAACTCGGCAGTTCAGGGATCTACCTGGCCCGGCATTTGAACTCACCTTCCATATGCGACCTCAAACTCAGATCATCAGCGCTATCGCGGAGCGCTTTAGGGCTTGCTATGCGGCTGACCTTAAGATTCTGGAAGGACAAACCCCCGCTGCAAGAGGTGCGGCACCAACATATTTCCAGAGTATTGTCCTTGGTTCCACAAAACTGCGGTCATCCGAGGGTTTCTACCGTATGAGGGGCTGGCTTGAGCGACGGGGGAAGCGAAGGGCCCGAGCTCGAGCGAGGAGCCTAACCAAAGGCATGCACCCGGCCGCCCACCAACCGAGCGGCGGGTGATCCCCCAGGGGCTGGACGGCAAGAACAGCATGGGGCAATGCCCCCCGGAACGGCGTTCTGGGACACTGATCCCGCCCCGTTGAGGTCAGGTGAGCGCCACTTGGCCGTCACACGCCCAAGCCGGAAGCTGACTACCCTGTGGCCAAGGTGTTAAGATAGAAGCTTGTTCGAAAACCTTAGCGAAAAACTCCAGCGCGTCTTCAAAAATCTCCGCGGCGAAGGCAAGCTGACCGAAGCCAACATTCAGGACGCTTTGCGGGAGATCCGTCTCGCCCTGCTCGAAGCCGACGTCAATTTTAAGGTCGTCAAGCAGCTCCTCGAAGGCATCAAGGAAAAAGCCCTGGGCCAGGAAGTGCTGACGGCGTTCTCGCCGACCGAGCAGGTGGTGCAGATCGTCCGCGACGAGCTCATCCGCGTCCTCGGCAGCCACGAATCGAAGCTGCGCTTCTCCAACGACCCGCCCACTGTGTTCCTAATCGCCGGGCTGCAAGGCTCCGGCAAGACCACCTCGGCCGGCAAGCTGGCGCTCTGGCTCTCGCGCAACGGCCACCGCCCGCTGATGGTTTCCGTGGACGTCTACCGGCCGGCGGCCCGGCAGCAGTTGAGCATCATCGCCCGGACGATCAAGCTGCCGATTTACGAGGGCAGCACGCAGGAGACCGCTCCGCTCGATCTGGCCCGGGGCGCGCGCCGCGAGGCGCTCCAGACGGGCCGCGACGTGGTGCTGGTGGATACCGCCGGCCGCCTGCACATCGACGACGCGCTGATGCAGGAGCTTGAGGAGCTGCGCGGCGCCTTGACCCCGATCGAGATCCTCTATGTCGCCGACGCCATGACCGGCCAGGACGCTGTCCGCTCGGCCGACGAGTTTCACAAGCGGCTCGGCATCACCGGCGTGATCCTCACCAAGATGGACGGCGACGCGCGCGGCGGCGCGGCGCTCTCGATCCGCCAGGTGACC
>DASQHK010000817.1:0-2855 GCA_035632135.1 Bryobacterales bacterium | reverse complement strand
CCGCGCGCACAGCCAGTCTTCCTCCTTTTTCCAGTCGAGGCGGTTCACCAGGTATTGCAGCGGCCCCGGCCCTTTCTGCGAAGGGTGCAGGTAGTTCGCCAGCTCCACCTTGCTCTTCGGCCCTGACTCCCAGCGGTCCTGCTCCTGCCCCCGCGTCCAGCGCCAGCAATCGAAGCCGCGATGAAAATTCTTGTCCGGTTGAATTGGTGATACAGATCGGAGACCAGCGCCGTCGTGTAGGAAGCCTTGCGCAGTATCTCCGCGAGCGTAATGTCCTCGGCGAACATCTGGTGCCAGCCGCGAATGCGCACCGGGTCGTCGGGCTGCACGATGCGCTGGGTCGGGAAGATGCGCCGCCCGGTGTAGAGAACACGCCGTGTCGGGATCGTCGGCAGCGTCTCCGGATACATGTCCGTAAGAATGGCGCACTTTCTCGAGAACCGGTCCACATTCGGCGTGTGGATCCACGAATTGCCGTAGCCGCCGAGGTAGTTCACGCCCCACGTGTCGACGCAAACGACGATCAGGTTCAGCCCGTTGCCTTTCTGCTCCTGCGGCTGCTCGATTTCCGGAGGCGCGGAAGCCTGCGTGTGCGGCTTGCTCGCGCAGCCGCTGCCAGCCACCCCCACCCCCGCCACGGCCGCGCCGGCTGCCACGAATTCCCGCCGGGAGATTTTGGATTTGCCCATAGGATGCTCCCGTCCGCTCGCGGTGCTATTCTATCACTGCCAAGGAGGCCTCCATGTCTGCATCGATCACCCGCCGCCACTTCCTGCTTTCCACTGCCGGCGCTGCCGCCGCGTTTGCGCTCCCTTCCGAGCCATCCAAGCCACTGCGTGGCATCTTCATCATCATGGCCACGCCGTTTACTGAGTCCGGCGCCGTCGATTACGACGATCTCGCCAACGAAGTCGCCTGGCTCGACCGCTGCGGCGTGCAGGGCATGGTTTGGCCGCAGCTCGCCAGCGAATACTACAAGCTCACCAAGGAAGAGCGCCTGCGCGGCATGGAGGTCCTCGCCCAAGCCGCCCGCGGCAAGAGCCCCGCGCTGGTCCTCGGCGTCCAAGGCCCCAACATCACCGATGCTCTCGACTATGTTCGCAAGGCCGAGAGCCTCTCGCCCGACGCGCTGATCGCCATCCCGCCTACCGAGGCCAAATCGCTCGACGATTTCCGCGCCTACTACCGCGCCATAGCCCGCGCCGCCCATCGGCCGCTCTTCATGCAGACCACCGGCGGCGCCAAGGGCATCGAGCCGACCGTTGAATTCATGCTCAGCCTGGCGCGCGAGCTGCCCAACTTCCGCTACGTCAAGGAAGAGTGGGAGCCGGTGATCAAGCGCATGGGCGAAGAGGCGCAGCACCGCGACCTGTTCTCGGGCCTGTTCAGCGGCGGCGCGGGCCGCGGCATGCTCTACGAGATGCGCCTCGGCTTCGACGGCACCATGCCCGGAGCGCCTTACTCCGACGTTTACGCGCAGATCTGGTCGCTCTATCAGTCCGGCCAGCACGTCAAGGCGCGCGAAGTTTTCTCGCAGTTGCTGCTCATACTCAACACCGAACAGCAAATCCCGGGTACGCGCCGCTACATCATGAAGAAGCGCGGCGTCTTTAAGACCATGGTTTCGCGCCGCGACAAATCCGTGCTCACTCCGGCCGCGATCGAGGAGATCGACTTCCAGTTCGAGGCGCTCAAGCCGTATCTGAAGGCGTGATGCGCTTCTCCGCGGGCGCGGTTTTCTGGACCGTCGTTCTGGCGGGGCTCGTCCCGCTCTTCGTCCTCCGCTACCGCTCCCTCACTCTTCCAGGCAAAGCGTTCGTCGCCTGGGACCGCACCGTGATCTGGGTCCGTCTCGCCGAGTGGGCTGATATTTTTCTGTACCTGGCCGTGATCTATCGCTGGCGCTGGAATTTCGCCCTCACCCGCCACACCCGGGCCGCCGCCGCTGTAGGTCTTATTGTGACACTGCTGGGCGTGATTCTCACTGCCTGGAGCAAGATCGTCCTCGGCGCTTGGTTCTCCACCACGCTCGGCGTCAAGCCCGGCCACCAGGTCGTCACCCGCGGCCCCTATCGCCTCGTCCGCCATCCCATGTACTCCGGCCTGCTGTTGGTGCTGCTCGGCGGCGCGCTCGTCTATAACAGCGGCGCCGTGTTGCTGCTGCTGTGCGCCCCCTTCTGCGGTCTTTTCTACTGGCAGAGCGTCATCGAGGAACGCCTCCTGGCCGCCCATTTCGGCGATGCCTTTTCGCAATATCGCGGCGCCACCGGCCGCCTCTTTCCCCATCTTCTGCGCTAGACTGTTGCTTCCGAATCGCGACCGCGAGGGAACGGTCCGAGAGGAGTCGCTTATGGCCGAACTGATCCACACTTCCCACATCCGCATCGTGCAGGACAAGCGTCCCCGCCGCCGCGCTTACATCGAGCAGTTCCCGGAGCCGGTCCACTACGGCGTTCACGGCGGCATCAAACACTTCTACAAAATGGAGCCCGAGACCGACGTCCCCGCCACCCTCGACCACATGATCGCCGCCATCGGCGGTTGAATGACCGGCACCCTGGCGGGCGCGCTGGAGGCGCGCGGCATTCCCTCGCATCCGGAAAAGCTCTGGAGCGAGGTCGAGGGCGACATCGAGAACATCGACCGGGTCATCCGTATCACCCGCATCCGGGTGAAGTATCATCTGAAGATTCCCGCCGGCAAGCGCGCCGAGGCCGAGCGCGCTATCGAGACTCACGAGCGCCACTGCCCCGCCGCCGTCAGCGTGCATGGCGCGATCACCATTGAGTATTCCGGTGACATCGAAGAGGAGTGATGCGCGCCTTTCTCCTGCTGCTCGTCGCCGCCCTGCCGCT
>DASQHK010000816.1:0-2115 GCA_035632135.1 Bryobacterales bacterium | reverse complement strand
ATCGTGTGGCCGGCGTGGACCTGTGCTTGCGATACCTGGTGCTCGCCCGCAAGCGGCTCAACGGACGCGGCGTGGTGCTGGCCGCCGAAGCCGAGCGGCTGCCGTTTCGGGACGGCTCGTTTGCGGGCGTGATCGCCGCCGACGTGATCGAGCACCTGGGCGATCCACGACGCTCTCTCGCCGAGATGGGACGCGTGCTTCTTCCCGGCGCACCGCTGTTTCTCTCCACGCCCAACCGCTTCAGCCTGACGCCGGAGCCGCACGTTGGTTTGTGGGGCGTGGGTTATCTGCCGCGGCGCTGGGCCAACCGTTACGTGCAAAGCCGGCGGCAAATCTTCTACGACGACGTGCGGCTGCTCTCGGCGGCCGCGCTCGCCCGCCTGCTGCGGGCGCATTTTCCGGGCCCCGCCCGCATTCTGATTCCCGGCCTCAGCCCGCGGCAAATGGAATTCTTCCCGCCATGGAAGCGCCGGCTCGCCCGCTGCTATCTGGCCCTGCGGCGATGGCCGCTGCTGCGGAGCGTATTCTATTTGTTTGGCCCCTTCTTTCAGGTCGTGGCGGTGAAACGGTGAAGCTGGCCTGCATCGTCGGCGCGCGCCCGAACTTCGTGAAGATGGCGCCGCTGGTGGAGGAGATCCGGCGCCGGCCAGCGCTGCGCTATTGTCTCATTCATACCGGCCAGCACTACAGCCCGGAGATGTCCCGCGCGTTCTTCGACGAGCTGGAAATGCCCGAGCCCGACGTCAACCTGGAGGCCGGCGGCGGCACCGCGATCGCGCAAATCGCCGAAATTCTGCGGCTGCTGGAGCCGGCGCTGACGGAGGCGGCGCCCGACGTGGTGGTAGTTGTGGGCGACGTGAACTCCACGCTGGCCGGGGCGCTCGCCGCCGCCAAGCTGGGCATCCCGGTGGCACATGTCGAAGCCGGCCTGCGCAGCTTCGACCGCTTCATGCCGGAGGAGATCAACCGGGTGGTCACGGACGCGCTTTCCGATTTTCTTTTCGTCAGCGAGCCGAGCGGCGAGCGCAACCTGCTGGCCGAGGGCGTGCCGCGCGAAAAAATCTTCTTCGCCGGCAATGTCATGATTGATACCCTGCTGCGCTTCCGCGCCAAAGCCGAGCGCTCCGACGTGCTGGAGCGCCTGGAGCTGGCGGACGGCCGCTATGCGATCGCCACGCTGCACCGGCCTTCGAACGTCGATCAAGCCGGCTCGCTCGCCGGGCTGGTGCGGGCGCTGGGCGAAATCAGCCGCCGCATCCCGATCGTTTTTCCGGTGCATCCCCGCACCGCGCAGGCGCTTCGAGCCGCCGGCCTCGACGCTTCTGTCGACCCGCGCGCCCTGCGCCTCGTGGCTCCGCTCGGCTATCTCGATTTTCTGCGCTTGATGAGCCGCGCCCGGCTCGTGCTGACCGACTCCGGAGGGATTCAGGAGGAAACCACGATTCTGCAAGTCCCCTGCCTGACGCTGCGAAACAACACTGAGCGGCCCGTGACAATCGAGCAGGGCACCAACCGCCTGGTCGGAACCGACCCCGCGAAGATCGTCGCCGCCGCGCTTGATGCGCTCGAAGCGCCGCCGCCGGCCGGCCGCGTTCCGCGCTTGTGGGACGGCCGGGCCAGCGCGCGCATCCTGGACGTGCTCACTTCACCGCAATCATCGCCGGCGCCGACTGGTTGAAGCCCACCCCCACCACCACCCGCACGTGATTCGACGGCGTGATCCCGCTGGGAATTTCGGCGTTGACTTGCGTCAAACCGACAAAGCCCGGCGCCAAGCCAACGAAATCAACCTTGGCCTGGAGGTTGTCCATGTTGACTCCCACCCGCTCGACCGGCCCCGGGAACGGCGGCGTGGACGGCGCTAGGGCGCCCGTGTCCACCTTCGAATTCAAAAAGCCCTGCCCGGTAAGGTACAACTGGATCACGCTGCCCACGGCCGCCGGGTTGTCGGCGGAGTTGAGCGTCGAATCCTGGTTGACGGCCGCGGCATGCACGCCGTCAAGGGTGAACAATCCCGGCGCCGAGTCGGTGAGCGGGATATTGAGGGAAGCCGAAGTCAGGCCAGCCACGCTGACGACCATCCGAGCCGAATCTCTGCCCGTGAGTTCGTACGGC
>DASQHK010000815.1:0-4039 GCA_035632135.1 Bryobacterales bacterium | reverse complement strand
TTAACCACAGATGGACCTAGCGCGGCCTACGGCCGCAACCAAAAGTGAAATGCGTTCCTCCAGGACGTATCATTGTGAGTTGTCCAAAAACACCTTGATACGGAGAGGAACGCATGCACGAGTTTACCGCAAAATACGCTGATCAAATTGTTGGGTCCCTGAGCGGCTTCGACCGGCTGGTCTTCCGAGGCACCTTGCGCCGCATCTCGTACCCGTTCGGGCTGCAGGGATACCTGTGGGCCAATCAGATCCTGCTGAAAGAGTTCGGCCGCCACGTGCAGAAGGTCAGTGAAGCGGTCAAGACGGCGGCGGTCGAGACGGTGCAAGCAGCGGGGCGGCCGGTGCAGTACGTCGCCAGCAGCAAGGCAGACAAGGACCAGATCGCGCGTGGGATCGCGGAGCGGGAAGGGATCGAGGAAGGACCGGTGTGTGCGCTGACCTGTGTAGAGCCGTGCTGGAGCTTCGATGTGCATCGGAATCGTGAAACCCAGCAACTGGATCTGGTGCAGCGTTCGCGCAAGTGCCTGTTCGTATACCAGTATTGGCAGCATCCGCGATGGGGATGGATGAACGCGCGCATTCAGACTTGGTTCCCGTTCTCGATTCAGATCTGCCTGAACGGGCGGGAATGGCTGGCCCAGCAGATGCAAAAAGAGGGCCTGCCGTATCGGAAAGCAGATAACTGCATGGTTTGGGTGGAAGACTGGCAGCGCGCCCAAGCGATGTTGGAGGAACAGTTGCAGACCGACTGGGTACCGTGTCTGGACCAGATCGCGCGGGCTTTGAACCCCCGCCACGCGGAGATGTTTGCGAAACTGCCGGTGGAGTATTATTGGTCGACTTATCAAAGCGAGTGGGCTACCGACATGGTGTTCGGCAAAGCGGAGGACCTGCGACGGCTGTTTGAGATCTGGTTGCGTCACGCGATGACGACCTTTCAGAGCCCGGACATCTTACGATTCCTGGGCCACCCACTCACGGCCCAAGGGCAGGTGCCGCATCAGGTCAAGAAGGAAGTGACCACTTCGCTGAAGCGGAGAGCCGCAGGGGCGCGGATCAAACACTGGTGTGGGGAGAACTCCCTGAAGGCTTATGACAAGGCCTATACCAGTGTGGGGTGCGCGCTACGAGTGGAAGTGACCATGCAAGACCCGGCAGATTTCAAGGTTTATCGTCGCCCGGAAGGAGAGCCGGACAGCCCCCTGCGATGGTATCGTCTGCGCAAGGGAGTAGCCGATCTGTACCGTCGTGCGGACATCTGCCAGAAAGCCAATGCGCGCTATCTGAATGCGCTGGCGCCTGTCGACACCCGCACCATGCTGGAGGAGTTGCTGGCCGACATACAGCGGCCGGTGATCCAGGGTCAACAGCGCAGCCGCGCCCTGCAACCGTTTGGCGAGCCGGATGTGACCCTGTTAGAAGTCATCAGCCGCGGAGAATTCCTCCTCAATGGCCTCCGCAATCGAGATCTGCAGGCTCTGCTGTATCGGGGCAAACCAGCGGGCCAGGCAGAGCAACGCCGACGCTCCGCCGCCGTCAGCCGGAAACTGCGCCTGTTGCGTGCGCACCACTTAATCCGCAAAGTTCCAGGGACCCATCGCTACCACGTCACCGATCTGGGCCGGCGTATTTTGCCAGCTATCCTGGCTGCCCGGAAGGCCACTCTTAACCAATTGAACGCAAAGGCCGCATGAGGAAAATCGTCGCGGCGCGAGAAGATTTTGGACATTAGTAGTACAGATAAGGCGATCGGTTTATCTGCGTCCATCTGCGGTTAAGTGGTTTTTACCGGATTGCGATCACCACCGGGTTGCTGGTGACGCCGTCTACCGAGACGGTCAGCGCGACCTGCTGGCCGGTGAATCCCGGGGCCAGGGCGAATTGGGCCAGGAACAGGTTGGGCTGGCCGGCCGGCTGGATCGAGAGAGCCGTCAGGTCGATGCCGCCTTCCACGAGATGCACGCGGCTCGGGGAGTTGACCGTGGTGGGGTCGAGATTCAGCAGCAGGACCGTGATGACGTCTCCCGCGCTGGCCGGATGCGTGGCGTCAATGGGCGCGTTGGAAGGGGAGAGCACGCCGGAGATGGTGGCTGGAGGATTGTCGATCTCGACCACCACCGGGAAGGCGTCCGCGGGTCCGTTATTCAGCTTGAGGATAGCCGGTCCAGTTGCAAATCCGGCCGGAATCTGGAAACTGATCTGGCTGGAGAACGCCGACAGGATCGAGACGGGCTGATCGTTGAGCGTGAGGGTCACGCCCGCGCCGCCCGGCGTCGTGCTCAGGTTGGCGCCGGAGAGAGTGACGGACGCTCCCGGATAGACGCCGGATTGTCCCGGAACGGCATTGGCCAGGGGCAGGGTGAGGTTCGGGCGGCCGGCGCCCGCCGCCGCCGGCGCCACCTGGAACGCCAGAGGCTGCTCGGAATACAGGAAGCCGGTAAACACGCTGGCGGCGTAGGCGCCCGGAACAGCGTTGGGGGCGATGGTCACGTTGGCCAGCAGGTGATTCGGGGACAGCACCCAGGCGCGGCTGACATTGACGTCGCTCGAAGTGATCCCCACGATCGTCGATCCGTCGAACCTGGTGTTCACGCCGGTCACATCGATCATGGCGGTGGTCCCAGCGGGCAACGCGAGAGAATTTACAGTCGTAACGGGCTGCGCCGACGGGCCGTAGGAGAAGGAGGGCGGATTGGCCTGCACGAAGGTCGAATTCTGGCCGTCGGTGTTGTAAACCGTCACCGCCGCCACCTGGTTGGAGGCACCCGCGGGCGGCATCACGATGGCCGTGGCGAGCGAATCGTTGCCGCTGAAATTCTGCACCGTGGCGGGCAGCGAATCGAAATAGAAGCGGCTGTCGGACGCCAGCAGGAAGCCCGTGATCGACACCGTTCCATCCGGCAAGGGAGTCACCGAGGTAATCGACGGCGGCGGTTTCTGAACCAGGTTGATGCCGTTCGGCAGCACGTAGGCGTCGTTGGGAAGCGTGAAGTAGAGATGGCGCGGTCCGGAGCCGGCCGACTGCGGCATGGTCACATCCAGCGCCAGATAAGTGAACCCGCCCGCCGCGTAGGTGCGCGGACTGACCGAGCCTTGGCCTCCCAACGCCTGCACCCCGAGTCCGGCAGCGGCAGAACTGCCGTTGATCAATCCCTTCCCGAAGGCGACGATGGTGCTGGTGATCGTGCCGGCATCGTTGACGGCGGCCGGCTGTACGCGGTTGGAGCCGAAGTAGGCGAAGGGGGAGACGTCGTAAATCGGTGGGGCTGGCGTGCGGTTCACATTGAAATTGATTCCCCCCACCACGGCGCCGCGGCCCACCTGAATCGGGGCGAACTGGCTGGGGTCGCGCGTACCGGGATAGAAGAGGGTCTCGACGGCGCCGGTGGAATCCACAGTGGTCCGGCCCGTGGCATCCAGCGGCAGGACGATATCGCCGGGACCCAGTCCGGACTGCACCGCCGGCGGCAGGGGATGCACATACACCCAGTACGTGTCGGGCGGCAGGCCGTCGATGCGATAGGTCCCGTCCGGCTGCGTCAAGGTACTGATCGCGGAACCGCTGTCGCGCAAGGCGACCACCGATGCCAAGTGCACGCCCTGGCCGCCGGACATCACCTGCCCGGTGATGGAGCCGAACTGGGCGAGCGCTCCGGCTTTCGGATAGAGCACGGTGATGCCGGCGATATCATCGGTGTCCAGGGGTCGCAGCCGCGTGGTGGCGCGCGTGACGGAGGTGGACATGGCGCTCGAAGTCCAGGTATGCTGCAACCCCAGGGCATGGCCCACTTCGTGCACCGTGGTCGTGAAAAACGCCTCGGTGTAGCTCGATCCCACCTGGGTCAGATCGCGGCTGATCAGGATTTCGCTGGTGGTGATCGGAACGAACGGGCCGTTGGGGCCGGTGGTGGGGTTGGCGAGCGAGGTGGGTCCGGCTTGCTCGATGACGCCCGGTTGCACGTCATCGCTGAAGATCACCAGCCCTTTTGGCGCGTTGCTGTTGGGCGCCTGGCTGTAGAGTCCGCCGAAAGCCACGCGC
>DASQHK010000814.1:0-2108 GCA_035632135.1 Bryobacterales bacterium | reverse complement strand
GCGCGCGCGATCAGGTCCTTACCCACGCCGCTCTCGCCCGCCAGCAGCACCGTGGCGCGCGTCGGCGCCACCCGCTCGATGGTTGCGAAAATGTCCTGCATGGCCGGGCTGCGCCCGATAATATTGTCGAATTGGTAGCGTTTCCCCAGCTCTTCCCGAAGCTGGCGGTTCTCGTCTCGCAAGGCTCGAACTTCAAGCGCCTTCTCCACCACCGCCATCAGGTGATCGAGCGAGAACGGCTTCAACAGGAAATCGGCCGCGCCGGCCTTCATCGCTTCCACGGCTACTTCGATCGTTCCGAAAGCCGTCATCACGATCACCGGCGCCTGCATGTTCTGGCGGCGGATGGCGGCCAGCAGCTCCAACCCATCCATGCCCGGAAGCTTCAAATCCGTCAGGATCAAATCGGCGCGCTCCACAAGTTTCAGTGCCGCCTCGGCCGATGCCGCCTTCTCTACCTCGAAGCCGGCGGTCGAGAGCTGCAGCTCGAGCACGCGCCGCAGCTTGTCTTCGTCATCCACCACCAGGATGCGCTGCTTCATGTTCTTGATCGCGTAGGCAGGTAGACCCGGAACACGCTTCCCTTCCCGGGCTCGCTTTCCACCGCCATTCTACCCCCATGCTCATCCACGATCTTCGAGACAATGGCCAGGCCCAATCCCGAACCTTCCGGCTTCGTAGTGAAAAACGGGTTGAAGATCTGCTCCCGGATTTTCGGATCGATTCCCGACCCCCGGTCGATCACCGCCACTTCCGCCGTGCCGTCCAGGCGCCGCGTCTTTACCGTGATGGCGCCCCCGGCGGCGCTCGATTGCGCGGCATTGAGTAGCAGATTGTAAAACACGCGCTCCATCAGCTCGGCGTCGAGCGGAAACGGCGGTAAATCCGGCGAATAGTTCTTGTACACCGTCACGCCATACTGCGGAGCATCACGTTCCACCAGCGTCACCGCGCGGTCCAGCACCTCGGCCAGATCCGCCGGCGCCAGCCTCAGCTTCAGCGGCCGCGCGAATTCCAGAAAGCGCGTCACCAGCGAATTGGTCCGGTCCACCTCCGTCGAAATGAATCCGGCCACCTCGCGCGCCACTTCGTTTTCCGCCGCTACGCTGCGCGCCAGCATCTCCGCCGAAGCCTTCATCGTGCCCAGCGGGTTGCGCAGCTCGTGCGCCAGGCCCGCGGACAGTTGCCCGAGCGCCGCCAACCGCTCCGACCGCCGCACGGCAGCTTCTGCTTCACTCAGGCTCCGGTTGGCCTCCTCCAGCTTCTCCGCCGCCTTTCGATAGTTGGCCGCTTGTACCCGCATGGCCTCGGCGAGCACGTTTACCAGGCTGCCGGCCACCGCCAGGAAGATCAGCCGCATGGCCAGCACGCGCACCTGGTCGGGATCGATGCTGTACTTGCTAAAGTCCACGAACAGCACGAACGATATGTAGGAGCCGCACGAAAGCACCGTGAACAGCAGCGTTCCCACAACCCCCAGATACGTCGCCGCCGAAATCATCGGCAACAGCAGGATCAGGTAATAATTGCTGGTGATTCCTTCCGTAAGTCCGATCAGCAGGTAAGCGAAAATCAGCTCCAGCAGAATCCACAGCACCTTGCCGCGCGGCGAGCGGAAAACGGGGACTTTCGGCCCCGCAATCTGCAATGCCGCCAGCACAAACAACAGGAGCCCTTCCGAGACATCCAGTGTCGGGCTCGCCGCCGCCATGGCTGCGAACAGCGCCAGCATGATGATGTCTTGCGGACGCATCCACTGCATCCAGCGCGTCGGTTCCTGCGAAGCCAAGTGTGATCTCATTCGCGATTGTGCCACAATGAAAAGAAAGTCTCATGCCCAGCCCCGCAGCAGGCCGCGAACCGGAATCGACCGGCGCGGAACCAGATACCTCTTTCGGCGACATCCTCTCCCGCTTCGAGCAGGCGCACGCCTCGCCCCCGCAGCATGACGGCGAAGGCCGCGAAGGCGTCGTCATCGCCGTTTCGGGCGACTCCGTGTTCGTGGACATCGGATTGAAGATCGAGGGCCTGATGCCCCTCTCCGAGTTTCGTGGCACAAATGGCGAGGTGAGCATTCATCCCGGCGACAAGCTCCGCGTGGGCATCAC
>DASQHK010000813.1:0-2173 GCA_035632135.1 Bryobacterales bacterium | reverse complement strand
GGCTGAGGGAGATGGCGGCGACCAGCGCCAGGGACTTCCACCGGAAAGGCGTGCCCCGTTCCTCGGCCGGCGGATTGTCCGCAGGCGGGGCTGCGCCCGGCTGCGCTGCTTCACCGGCGGCCGCGCCCGCCGCGCTCCCAGCCGGCGCCGCAGCGCTCTCGCGCTTCGGCTCGATCCGCTGGGCTTGCGGCGGCAGGACGCGCGCAACCTGATCGGCGAGCTTTTCCACCGCCGCGATCATCTTTTGCAGGTTCGCCTCGGTCTGCGACGCCTGCTCTCGCAACTGCCCGATGACGGCGTGGTGCTCCTCGAGGCGCGTCTCGAGGACATGGATGCGCGGCGAGAGGCGGCTCTCCGCCTGCGCCACGATCGTGTGGAGCGGCGGCATTTCGGCGCGCTCGGCCCGAATCTGCTCCAGCCGCTCTTCGATCTGCACCACGCGGCGCCAGATGGCTTCGATGCGCTCGGCCGACTGCGCCGCAGCCGCCTCCGCATTGGCCGCCGCCGCGCGCTCGGCCGCCTGCATGCGCGCTTCCAGGCCCGCCACACTGTCGGCCAGGGTCTCCACCCGCCGGGCCACCGCCACGCTCTCCGCCAGCACCGCGCGCGCCACGGGCCGGTCTGCCAGGTCCTCCAGCGGATCGGCGACCAGGCCGGCGTGCTCCTCGCGCCGGCGACCGCGGTCCTTGCGCCGACCGGCCGCCGAGCCCAATACAGCGCCCGCGGCCAGCACGGCGGCACCCGTGGCCATCCACGCGAGAGCTTTCGCCGGGCTGTCCTGTCTCATACCGCACCCCCTGCCTGCTCTGCGTGCGCCGGTCTCGAGCGGCCGAATCGCGCCGCTGTTTCCCCTCGCAACTCTCGGGTCGCTCGGCCGCGGCCCAGGTCCGTCAAACCAGGCACTCAGAACAAATCCAGCGTAACACGTTTTATGTGTCCGACCAAGAGCATCCTCTGCCGCCCTCCAGCCGCAAATCCCCGGAGCGAGGAAATACGGCGCATTCCCCGGCACAATCCTAATAGCGCCCATCTGTGCCATCCTGAGCCCATGCAGATCTACATCCTCCGGCACGGCATCGCTGAGCCGGGCCGGCCCGGGCAGGCCGATTCGAACCGCGGCCTCACCGCCGAAGGGAAGGAGAAGCTCCTGCGCATTCTGACCTGCGCGCGCAAGGCGGGCGTTGAGCCGGACGCGCTGCTGGCAAGCCCCTATCGGCGCGCGATCGAAACCGCCGAGCTTGCGCGCGAGAGTCTCAAGGTAAGCGCACCTATCATTCAGACTGAGGCGCTGACGCCCATGGAGCCGGCCGAGCAGGTGTGGGAACAGATCCGCCTCCACAAAGACGCGAAGCAAATCCTGCTCGCCGGCCACGAGCCGCAACTGAGCAGCCTGGTGTGCTGGCTGATTGGGGCGCCCGCCACGCGCATAGAGATGAAGAAAGGCGCGCTTGCGCGAATTGACGTGGAATCGCCGGGCCCCCGCCCGGCCGGCGTGTTGGTGTGGCTGCTCACCGCCAGGTTGGCCGGTGGCTGAGGGCCGCCGCGACGCAGGCTTCAACCTCCCGCGCCGAAACCGCTTGACAGCCGCGGCCGCGCCAGCTATGACCGGACGCACATACTAGTAATTACTTATATTTATCCACTGCTGTTCTGGCGCAGCGGGGGGTGACCGCGCGGGAACCGGCGTCGGCGGCCAGCGGCTGAACGTGGCCGGCGACTGGTCTTATGTTCTAAGGCGCGCGGCGGCGAGCAGCTCCTCCGGCCGCTCGATCCACAGGCTTGGCGCGAGGCCTCGCAACTCTGCGGCATCGCCATAGCCCCAGGCTACGGCGCAGGTCTTCATGCCGGCGCGCTTGCCCGCCTCGATGTCAGCCGGAGCGTCACCGACCATAAGGCATTCCTCCGGCCGCACTTTCAGGACAGCGATTGCTTCGAGCAGAATCGCCGGATCGGGCTTGTAGCGGCCGTTGTCGCTGCCCTGCACGTAGTCGAAGTAGCGCCGCAGGCCGAAAAGGTCCAGCACCGCAGCCGCGGTCGCGCTTTTCTTTGTGGTGGCGGTGCTTTTCCTCCCCGGCAGGGCGGCGAGCGCTTCGGGGATGCCTGGAAAGATGCGCGTGTGGGCGTGCGCCAGCGCCCGGTAGCATTCCGTGTAGAGGCGGCTCAGCTCCTCGAT